>JAGODW010000164.1 GCA_017998025.1 Spirochaetales bacterium | reverse complement strand
GTATACCCATCCAAAGAAAAGGGAGACTCGAGGCGATTTAAATCCTGCGAATCTCCGCAGAGAAAAGAAAACCTTAGAGATAAGAACTCTGTGTCTTCCTCGAATTCCTGAAGCTGGTGAAGAGTTTCCCGGGCATTTCCTATAAGATGATTCAAGATTTTTTTTATTCCAATATGGGACTCCATATGGCTATACACATCGTATAGAAGGAGATTCTCCTTAAGCACCCTGCTTGCAGCCTGCAGAATCTTCTGAATACTATCCATTGATTTAACGATACCATGAATAAATCCTTTCTGTCAAAAGTGAGAGATATCTGGACATAGAGAGCATGTTTTTGATATAGTACCCTCCTGTGATTATTTGACTCTTTGCTTATGGCTATGGTATAGTCATAACAAAAGAAGGAGGCCGATTGTCGTCAAAAGAATTACGAATCAATGAAGCGATCCGAGTACGGGAAGTTCGGTTAATTGATGGGGATGGTCAACAAAGAGGAATCGTACCTACGTTGGAAGCAATTCGATTGGCCCGGGAATCAGGGATGGATCTGGTGGAGGTAGCTCCCCAGGCAAACCCGCCCGTCTGCAAAATTCTGGATTACGGAAAGTACAAGTTTGAGCTGGAGAAGAAGGGTAGAGAATCAAAGAAAAAGCAGAAGTTAATTAAGATCAAAGAAATTCGAATGCAACCTAAGATCGAGGAGCATGACCTCCAGTTTAAAAGTAAACATATTCAGGAATTTCTTGACGAAGGGAATAAGGTAAAAGTCACCATAAGATTCCGAGGCCGGGAACTTGCTCACACAGAGCGGGGACTCCTTGTTTTAAATAAAGTGTTGGAACTGTTAGGCGATTCTTACGTACTGGAGAAAGAACCCGCCATGGAAAATAGATTTATGTCCATGGTGATATCCCCAAAAGGGAAGAAACAAAATGAAATAGCAGAGAGAGGAAGCCATGCCAAAAATGAAAACACGTAAAGCCGCTGCCAAACGGTATTCTCTGACTGCCAACGGCAAAGTCAAGTATAAAAAACAAGGACTACGGCATATCCTTACCAAAAAGACCAGTAAAAGGAAGCGGCATCTCCGAAAGGGCGGTATCCTGAGTCCTGTAGAGGTAAAACGAATCAAAACACTTCTACCGTACAGCTAACAGGTAGAAGAACGGTATAAGTTAAGGAGAACGAATCATGCCAAGAGCTGTAGATGGTACTCGAAGAAAAGATAGAAGGAAAAAAATCCTGGGTCAGGCAAAAGGATACTGGGGGAAACGGAGTAAACTATTCCGTACTGCTAAAGATCAGGTTATGAAGTCCCTGACCTATGCATATAGGGATAGGCGGAACAGAAAGCGGGATTTCAGGTCCCTCTGGATCGCTCGTATTTCCGCTGCCTGTCGAGCAGAAGGGCTCACATACTCTAGATTCATGAACGGTCTATTACGGGCGAACATTACCTTGAATCGAAAAACTCTCTCTAACCTTGCTATTGAAGATCCCCAGGCCTTTAAAACTCTCGTTGCAAAGGCTCGGGAAGCCTTAGAGGCTTAGTACATGGTTACTCTAGAGCAGATACGGAGATTGGAATCGAAAGTTTCACAGATCGTTGCAATGGTAAAAGGGCTGCGGGAAGAAAATACCATCCTCCGGCAGAAATTAGAAACGTATCAAGAAAGGATCGATCAATTAGAACTTCTCGTTGCGCAATATCGCGATAGTCAAAAAGAGATTGAGGAGGGCATTCTCAATGCTCTCCAGCAATTGGATCGTCTGGAGGACAACGCTCTTACAGCCTCACCTTCTTCTGCTCCTATTTCTGAGGATATCGAAGGAAAACCGATTATCCCCTTAGAAGAAACGGATGAGGCAGAAAATCAAGAGAAAAAAACCGGAGAGCTGGATATCTTCTAGGGAGAGATCACTATTCACGGAAAAAGGTCGGAGCTCAAGATAGAGATTCTCGGAACTTCCTTTACCATTTTTACCGATGAGAATCCTGTCTATTTCGAGAAAGTGCTGGAGTACTATAAAGAGAAGATCAATGAGGTCAAAAAGTCAGCCCCTACCGCAGACGCACTAAAAACTGCTATCATCGCAGGTATCCTGCTTAGTGATGAAGTATTGAAAAAGGAAGATGCTCAACTTACCCTCTTAACGGAAGAACTAATTAAGCAATTAGACGAATGTCTAAAAACTACACCCGGGTAATTCCTTCCAGCACTGATGTGGGATCTGCTTGTGAATAATCACACCCGTACACGGAAACAATCCGGGAAGCAACCCGGTTCGCTAGAAAACCACAACTAGCGGGATCTTTCTTTAGTAAATAGGCGAATAAATACCCTGCAGCAAATGCATCTCCTGCACCGGTCGTGTCCACTGCTTGCACCGGTTCTCCGGGGACTCTAATGATCTGCCCCTCCGAATAAATCAGGCATCCCCCCTTGCCTATCTTCATAATTACCGTAGTGGCAAAAACACCTGCACCTCTTACTACTTCTTCATCATCTTCCTTTCGATCTGTCAACGCCTGTAACTCTTCCCGGTTACCGAATAGGATATCCACCGAAGAAGGTATCCATGCTAAAAATTCTTTCCTGTACCGATGTACCACAAATGGATCCGCTAAATCCAGACAAACAATACCCTTGTTCTTTCTGCTGATCTCTACTGCACGCTGAACTAAATCCTGTTGATTAGGTGTATCCCAATTATAACCGGTTATATACAAGACTTCTGCCTGTTCTATTTCTCTTTCTGGCAGGTCTGCCACGGTTAATTCCCTGCAGGCCCCTAGATACGTACACATTGTTCGCTCATGATCAGGGGTAACCAAAACCAGAGAAACTCCCGTATTGCTCTGTCTTTTTTCCCGCAGGATAGGTGAAACTCCGGCTTTTTCAAGAAGGAGTCTAAGGGTTTTTCCTGCAGAATCTGCACCTATGGCCCCCAGATACCACACCCGTAGGGGAGTATGGGAGGCTTCTGCAAGCCAGGCAATACCTCTAGCCGTATTTGCACCGCTCCCGCCGGGCGAGGTAACATGAACGGATGCTTCGGAAAGAATCTTTTCCACGAGAGTATATTCCACCAGGTTCATGCTCCCGGGTGTTAATTTCCATCTCTCTATATGATCGTAATCCGTAGGTATGATATAATCAACTAAAGGATTGCATATTATAAAGATACTTTTCACCTTATCCCCTCTTCCTGTTGACTTTTACCCATCGCTTATCATACTATGTGTCTACTGCTATGTCTATTATTACAAGTCAGCAGATCAATAACTACTATGAAACCTATGCAAAGATTGAAGTAACCTTCACAAAAGAAGTAATAAAGGCCACTCAATTATTATCAAAACATGTATTTTTAAAGTGTAGCGGCTATCAATGGCCCTGCATACTTTATTCCAGCTCCATGATAGGGGCAAAAATAATCCTGAACAGTACTCCGAGCCATATAGAAATACTTAGAAGAGCAAATAATTTAGTTCAACTGCGATACGCTTTTCAGAAAAACCCCAAAGGGGATCCCCTTTCGTTTTTTGTTCCCGCCAAAGTAACAGGTTCAGCCCTGTACGACCAGAAAAATCCCTCTTTAACCTTTTTTTCTCTTACCTTTACGCAGAAACCGGCAGACGACCTTATAGAAGTTTTAGGAACTGTGCTTGAGGCTAACGTAAATTCACAAAAACGGAGCGAGGAACGAATCCTCATTACTACAGAAACGCTACAGAAAATAGGGATATCCAGCAAAGAACTTTCCATCCTTATCCAGGGAATTCCGAGAAAAGGGATTCTTCGGGATATCTCATTCTCAGGGGCTAAGGTGATCCTTCTGGGACTGGCAAAATTCATCATGAACAAAGAAGTAGTTCTTCGGCTAGAAATCGAAGAGCCCCGCCAGACTCTGGAAATCCCGGGAACCATTGTCCGGCATGAACCCGTGGAAGGCAGAAAAGATATTTCCGCCTTTGCCATCAAGTTTCACGAAGCAAAAGTGCCTATGAGCTACAAGCTATTGATCAACGACCATCTAAAACAGCAAGAAAAAAGAAAAGAGATCTCTACCCTCTAAAGTTTATAGGATTCTCTCCGATAAAAAGAACGGGACTAGAAGATGTGTTGAGCATGCCGATACATCTTTTTTCCCTTATCACTCTAAATTTCGGAAAAATTAATTCCGAGTTTAGTAAAACTTTCGGCAGGGAAGCCGAGATAGCATTCAGGGAGGAATCTATGATTATCAACCACAACCTAAGCGCCATGTTTGCTCAGCGGTCACGGGGAGTTACAGAGACGAGCCTGACTAAAAACATTGAAAAACTCTCGTCCGGTGTGCGGATTAACCGAGCGGGAGATGATGCTTCTGGACTCGCCGTTTCAGAAAAAATGCGTTCGCAGATCAGAGGGCTTCGGCAGGCATCGGCTAACGCATTGAACGGTATTTCCTTTATCCAGACGACAGAGGGATACCTTCAGGAGACCCAGGATATTCTGCAGCGATTACGAGAATTGTCAGTTCAATCCGCCAACGGCATCTATACCCAGGAAGACAGGATGCAAATTCAGGTGGAAGTATCTCAATTGATCGATGAGATCGACCGCATTGCATCCCACGCACAGTTCAACGGAATGAACCTCTTAACAGGTCGGTTCGCCCGGGAGGGTGGTGAAAATATCGTCACCGCATCTATCTATTTTCATATCGGCGCTAACATGGATCAGCGGGAGCGTGTATACATCGGTACCATGACTGCCACTGCTCTAGGGGTAAAACAGGTAGGAAGCGGCAAGCTGCTATCTCTCTCCACACCTGATGATGCGAACCGCTCCATAGG
>JAGODW010000163.1 GCA_017998025.1 Spirochaetales bacterium | reverse complement strand
TCCCCCTGCCTTGGGGTGTTCATCGTAGATGGTAACTTCATGCCCCAGACGGACGAGGTAGAAGGCCGCGGTAAGACCGGCTGGGCCGGCTCCGATAATGGAGATTCGTTTGCCTGTTCGGGGGAGTTTTTCTTTTACCAGCTTATCGTAGATCTGTTTTTCCTTCCCCATCTTATAGAGGGTATCGGCCAGGTACCGGTGTATTTCCCCCTGATGAACCGGTTCGTCGATCGTATCCCGGCGGCAGCGCATCTGGCAGTGGAAGTGGCAGATACGGCCCACCGTTCCCGGGAGGGGGTTGTCCCGGAGGGTAAGTTCGAAGGCTTCCTCCAGGCGACCTTCTTTCAGAAGCTGTAGGTATCCGGGGATGTTCATATGCATGGGGCAACTATTCTCGCAGAGAGCTAGGAAGAGACTTTCACAAACTCCCGCTTCGCATCGTTTATCGTGAATATGGGCCAGATAATCGTCCCGAAAGTACTTCAAGGTAGTAAGAACAGGGTTTGCACTGGTCTGCCCCAATCCGCAGAGGCTGGAATCTTTGATAACTCTAGCCAGTTCTTCCAGTTTTTCCAGATCCGCCTCGGTTCCTTCTCCCCGGGATATCCTTCCTAGAATTTCCTGTGCCTGAGAAAGCCCTTCCCGGCAGGGAGTACACTTTCCGCAGGATTCGGAAGCGGTAAACTCAACAAAGTACCGGGCCGTATCCACCATACAGTTGTCGCTATCCAGTACAACCATGCCTCCGGAACCCATGATAGCTCCCAGGGAGGTGAGGGATTCATAGTCTACCGTTGCATTGAAGAGGGTGGAAGGGATACAGCCGCCGGATGGTCCCCCGGTCTGAATGGCTCGTATCTTTTTCTTTTTCCCTGCACCTTCTCCCATGGTGTACACGATCTGTTCTAGAGGCGTGCCCAGGGGAAGTTCCACCAGACCGGTGTTTTTCACCTTCCCAACGAGCGAAAACACTTTTGTTCCTGTATTTCCCGATGTTCCGATCCCGGAATACCAATCGGATCCTTTAGCGATAATGGCAGGAACGTTAAAAAGGGTTTCGACATTGTTGATCGTAGTAGGATAGCCGTTGTATCCCTTCTGTGCTGGGAAGGGGGGACGCGGTACGGGCCGGCCTGATTTTCCTTCTGCCGATGCGATAAGGGCCGTTTCTTCCCCGCATACGAACGCTCCGGCTCCTTTGATTAACTCGATATCGAAGCTGTAACCCGAACCGATGATGTTTGGACCCAGGATTCCATACGTCCGAGCCTGTTCCAGCGCCTGTTCCAATCGTTCTATAGCGAGGGGATACTCAGCCCGCACATAGATAAATCCTTGATGGGCCCCCATGGCAAATGCAGCAATGGACATTCCTTCTATTAAAGCATGCGGGTCACTTTCGATCTCGTTCCGGTTCATGTAAGCGCCCGGGTCTCCCTCATCCGCGTTACAGATCATGTACTTTTGGGGAGACTGTTCCTGCCGCATCAATTCCCACTTTTTCCCGGTTGGGAATCCGGCTCCTCCCCGGCCCCGGAGTCCTGCATCCTTAATTTCCTGAATGATTCCAAGAGGAGTCATCTGGAACAGGGCCTTTTCCAGAGCAGAGTACCCGCCCACCGCAATGTACTCCTCAATATCGGTAGGATTGATGATGCCGGCATCCCGAAGCACTACTTTTTGCTGTCCCTTAAAGAAGGAGATCTCGTTCCATCGGGGTACACCGGGATACCCGGTGCCGAAACTTGCCTTTGAAGTAAGAAAATCCCAGTCTTCTATTTTAAAGAGGGATCTTCGTTTCAGATACGTGCTCTGGGGATCTTCCATCGCGCGGAGAATTTGAGGTATCTCACGTTTTTCTACTTTACTAAGCACAAGGAGAGGCTTTCCCGGGATGTAGATATTAACTAAGGGCTCAGCAGAACAATATCCGAAGCATCCAGTTTTCTTAAGAATAATCATATTCGTTCGGGTTTTTAGCTCTTTTTCAAACTGGGCATAGAGTTCATCAGCACCGTTTCCGATGCCGCAGGTTCCGAAGCCGATAGCAATGTAGGGCTGATCAGGGAGGATCTTCTTATGAGCCTGTGAACGGATATCGTCCAAACTCTTTTGGGTTACGGTTGATGTGTTCATGCTTTCCTTCCTCCTCGAGAGAGTTTCTCAATGATCCCCTTCATGCGGGCACTGGTCATGTGACTGTGTATAACGCCATCAATCGAAATTACCGGAGACAGCGCGCACTGCCCGAAACAAGCCACTGTTTTTATGGTAAATTTCTTGTCAGAGGTAGTGAAAAAGTTCTCTCCGCTTTCCAGGAAATCCGCACAATTTAGCATCACCGATAGGTCCTCCAGCAGTACCCGGGATCCCCGGGTATGACAGGCGGTACCCCGGCAGACAAGGATGATATGATCTCCTTGCGGCTGCAGGTTGAAAAAGGAGTAGAAGCTTACCAGGCTGTAGATACGGGAGAGAGGTGTTCCCGTATGTTTGGCAATTGTCTGTAGAGCTTCTTCTGGTAGGTATTTGTGTGGATTTAATTCCTGGACGGTTTCCAGAATCCCCAGTAAGGCACCCGGCTTTCCCTGGAACCTGTGGATGGTTTCAACGATCTGCTGTTCCGAAGTTGCCGGCATCACGGATGTTTCCATAATGACTCCTCCCTGTTCGGCATGATCTTCGTTGTTGCCTTTCTTTGAAGTGGTACACGGCAACGGGTTATAATGTATTCTAAGATATTATAAACCTGAATTTATAATTTGTGAAGAAAAATTAATCATATATGTGATAAATTCTATATTTATGTGATGAATATCACTATATAGGATTATAAGGAATGTATTATATCTTTTAGAAAATAAAATTGCTTGACGAAACACGGTCTAACGGGTGGCACAGCGATTGACAATTTTTTGAATCTGTTAAACTATTACTGAATAGATAAAGAAAGAATTATCCATTTGAAATGTATATAGGTATCGTTTATGAGAATTAAAACGGGCGGATCTGATACGGAGAAGAATAAAAAGCTCCTTGCTTACGAAATCTTAAAGAACCGAATTATCAGCAATGAATTAAAACCCCTGGAATATTTGAACGAGAAAGTCCTCTGTGAGGAGCTGGGGGTAAGCAAAACTCCCATCCGGGAGGCATTGCAGCATCTGGAACAGAACCGTTTTGTGGTAATTATTCCGAATAAGGGTTGTTTTGTTTCTAATATAGGGCTTGATCTGATCCGGGAAGTCTTTGAAATGCGGGAAATTCACGAATGTGCTGCCGCACGGATTGCTGCTACCCGTCCAAATCGCGAATTCTTTAAAGAGCTTCTTGAACAAGAGGATTCTTTTGAACCCAAAAGTCTGGAAAACGCAAAGCAGAAATTATTATCCGGGTATCAAATACACAAGAAGATCATTGATTTTATCGGCAACAGCCTGTTAAGTGATTTTTATCAGATTGTGCTGGATCATATTGTTCGAATACGGATTTATTTTTTTAATAAGTTTGATAATCGAAGACTTCAGGAAACGGCGGACGAGCACCAGAAGATACTGGAAGCTATACTTGCCGGCGACCCGGAAAAGGCAGAGGTTGCCATGCAGGAACACCTGGAAAATGCGCTCACCGCAATAAAACAGATGATTTAAGATAGAAAGGCCCCGGATAGACTTGATAATTTAGAACCGATCCCTTAGTGCCAGAACTAAAAACCAAAAAAATTAACTGAACAAAAAAAGCTTGACAATATACAGAAACCGGAATCATAATATTACCGATATATCGGCAACATATTGCTTAGAATCTTATTAAAATTCAAGGAGGCATGGGATGAAAAAAGCTAAATTGGTGGTTCTTCTCCTGGTGGTTACAGTCGCATTTGTGATTGCAGGGGGGCAAGAAGAGAAGAAAGCGCAAAGTTTTGAGCTGACATACAACCAGCTTGAACCCCCAACGCAACCCCAGGGCATTACTCAGTCAAAGTTCAAAGAGAAGATTGAGCAACTATCTGGAGGACAGATAAAAGTAAAGATTTATGCAAGTGGGTCCTTGTTCACACAGGAAGGGGAAGTTACCGCATTAATGAGTGGGGACCTGGATTTAAGCACTATAGCATTCCAGGACATAGCTCCGTATCTTCCTGAGGCCAGTATGTTTGCAGCTCCCTATATATTTACAAGCTATCAACATATGGAGAAAGTCTTTGCACCAGATTCCCCTATTGCTGCTGATTTTTATCAGAGAGTTTCAAAAGCATGCAACTATACTCCTCTGGCGGCCATGACACAGGGGTCAAGAATCATCAATGCTAAAACAGAAAAACCTATTATGACGCCGGAAGATATGAAGGGAATGATTCTTCGAATGCCGAACCAGCCTGCCTGGATCGCAGCAGGTGAATCGTTAGGGGCAAAGGTTGTTCCTATCGCCTATTCGGAAGTGTACACAGCCCTGCAGACCGGCCTGGTAGATGCCCAGGATAACCCTCTGCCTGGCACCTATGCTATGAAATTTTACGAAGTTACCAAGCAGATTTCTCTCACAAACCATATTATCGATGTAAAGTTGCTGTCGGTAACGAATAAGACCTGGAACAAAATGACAGACCAGCAGAAAGCCTGGATGCGGGAAGCAGCCATATATGCTTGTGCAGAAGGGAATAAAGCAACATACCAACAAGAGGCAGAACTTCTGAAGTTCTTTAAAGACCGCGGAATGATAATCACGTACCCTAATATAGAAGCTTTTCAGAAATATTCCTTTAAATACTATACGGAACATGGACTCACAAAAGAATGGGATATGGATCTTTATAAACGTATCCAGGAGCTGAAATAGAACCAGGTT
>JAGODW010000162.1 GCA_017998025.1 Spirochaetales bacterium | reverse complement strand
CATGCAATCCACCTTTTCCGGCATCGAATTAGGTAAGAGGGGTCTCATTTCCCACACTCAGGGGCTCTCTACTGTCGGGCACAACTTGAGTAACGCATCCACAGAAGGGTACTCACGGCAAAGGGTACAACTAAAGCCCACGGACCCCTTGTATGTTCCAGGTTTAACGCGGGAAGAAACTCCGGGTCAGATTGGTCAGGGTACGGATATAGCGAGTATTAAGAGGATCCGGGATGGTCTTCTGGAGGGAAGGATTGTTGCCCAGACAAATAATGAATTTTATTGGACCTCCCGGGATAGGTACGTTATGATGGTGGAAAAGCTCTACAACGAGCCGATGGATGTATCGCTCCGTACCCAGCTGGATCGTTTTTGGTCTGCATGGCAGGAGCTTTCCCTTCATCCATCGGAACTTGCCTCCCGGTCAGCTGTGCTGGAACGGGGAAAAACTCTGATCGACGCGATTCATGATCGATATCACGGCTTAAAACAAATTCGGTCCATGATCGACGAAGAAATTAAGGTTACCGTAGGAGAAATAAATACTCTTATTAAAGATATTGCTACCTTAAATGAACGGATACTTAAGTCTAAAGCGATGGGTGACAATCCCAACGACTTGATGGATCAACGGGATCTATGGGTGGAGAAGCTGGCGGGTTATCTAGAACTTACCGTAGATACCCGTGATCCGGATGAATTTATTCTTCATACAGGAGGGTACCATGTTGTTCAGGGGAAGATATTTCAACCCCTGGGAATAGAGGGGGACCCTAACAACGAAGGGTATTCCCGTGTATTCTGGGCTCGAGATGGGGAAGACATTCAAGTCCGGGGAGGAAAACTGGCTGCCCTATTAGAACTCCGGGACAAGGACGTTCGGCAGGAAATCCAGGATTTAGACACTTTTACCCTCAACTTTATCGATTTAGTAAATGAAATACACAGGGCGGGCTATGGGTTGAATCAGAAAACGGGAATTGATTTCTTTACAGAATATCCCTCCATCAATAACCTGGCCGGAAACTATGATCGGAACGGAGATGGAGTATACGATTCAAGCTATCTATTCCGGATCACAGGAGCCCATGAGCTGAATCCCCAGGATATCCTGGGGGTCTCGGGAGAAATGATTCTTCCCGGACCTCAAGGAGATATCCGGATTCCTTACTACGCTACCGATACGGTGGTGGATGTAGTAAATCGGATCAATACCTCCGGTTCGGAAGTTAGTGCCCGGCTCGATCGTGAGGGGAAACTCTCCTTAAAGGCTACCCCGGCAGCGGATCTGGCCAATCCTGATTTTGTACTGAGACATCTAGAAGACACGGGGCAATTTCTCGTAGGGTATGCCGGAATCTTAAGAGAATCAGGGATTGAAGGAGCGTACGATTGGGAACGCCCGTATGCAGTATTTTCCCTCCAGGGAGGAGGACTTGACTATGCAGTGGCTCCCCTATCTCATCCCAGCGGCTGGATCGAAGTGAATCGAGAACTGTCTCTTGAACCAGCATCGGTTGCAGCATCCTTTGGCTCTGCAGGAAAGCCCGGCCAGCCGGGAGACGGTTCTGCTGCACTGGCTATTGCCTCCCTTCGGAATCATCCGGTTATGATTGGGAAGAAAACTACCTTCGACGACTATTTTGCTGATGCTACAGCAGCGATCGGTCTTAAAGGGGAACGGGCAGAAATCAGCCTTCGAACGCAACAACAGATTCTGAAAGACCTTCGGGACATGCGAGAGTCTCTCTCGGGTGTAAATATCGACGAAGAAGTGGCGAACATGATCAAGTATCAGCATGGGTATGGAGCAGTAGCAAGGTTCATTACAGAGTTTACCCGTATGATAGATACCATCATCAACAGGATAGGAGTGTAGGAAGGTATGAAGCGGATCAGTACGAACATGCCAAATACAGATATGCAGTTCTATATGCGGGACCGAGAATACCGAATGAACGCGGTTCAGAATAAGATGGCCGGTCAAACAAGGATTTTGAACCTTCGTGACGATCCCACCGCAGCAGCTCACGCGGTTCGGTACGATTCTGTGATCCATCGGCTGGAACAGTTCAGTAAGAATGTAGAGTATGCAGAGGGGAATCACCGGATCACGGAAGGAAGAGTTCGAGAAGCAGCAGATCTTCTTCAGAGGATCCGTGAACTTGCCGTCCAGGGGGCCAACGGTACCTATGGAAAGGATGATCTACGAGCCATGGGAATGGAGGTAAACCAGCTCTTAAACCAGCTGGTCGAGATAGGTAATGCCCGGAATGGGGATGGCACGACCCTGTTTTCCGGGGATAAAACAGAATCTCTACCATTTCGGGCAGTTCTTGGAAACGTAGGAGGATTAGGGGAATCGATCATAACCCGGGTTGAATACATAGGAACGATAACGGAGAATAGAGCAGAGATTTCTGACGGCGCCTATATAAAACTAAACTACCCGGGCAATAAAGTTTTTTGGGCAGAGAACCAGCAGGTGTATTCTGCGGTAGATGCCTCGGAATATATGGTACGAGAAGATACCCGGATATTCATCGATGGAGTTGGAATCGACCTAAGGGCTGGGGATACGATCCATGCGGTAATTGCAAAGATAAACGACTCAGAGGCGCCAGTACGCGCCCGGTTGGATCCCTTGCGTTCCAGTCTTGTTATGGAAGCAACGACCCCCCATCAGATCTGGCTCCAGGATCCTCCCGCTGGAACGGTACTTCAGGATTTAGGTTTTATACGGGATAACACCAGCCCCCCACCGGAAAATTTAGATCCTACTGTACGCACTTTTGGTGGTTCTGTGTTTGATATGGTGATGCGGTTACGGGATGACTTGTTACAAGGAAACCCGGCAGAAGTTGGAGGCCGTGGTATCCGGGGAATCGATAATGCATTGCAGAGTGTATTCGCAACGCTGGGAGACATAGGTTCCCAGGGAAAGCGGCTGGAATTTACTTATGCACGACTGCAGAAAGAGATTCCTGATGTGAAGGCTCTCTACTCCCAGACGAAAGATATCGATATGACATCCGCTATTACAGATTTAAAAATGTTGGAATATACCCATAGGGCTGCACTTTCCACAGCAGGAAGAATTCTACAGCCGACCTTACTGGATTTCTTGAGGTAATATGCAGATACATACCAAGGCTTACGGCATCCTGGAAATTGATGAGCGGCAGATACTTCAATTTCCTTATGGCCTAATTGGTTTTGAACAGTTTAAGACTTTTGCCTTGCTAGACGCAGCACAACAGCCTTTCTACTGGCTGCAATCTCTGGATATACCGGAAATTGCTTTTATTCTTATAAATCCGTTGTTGTTTCGTCCAGACTACACTCCGGATGTAGAAAAGGAAGACCTGGAAGAGCTGGAGCTGGAGAGTCCGGAAGACCTCCTGGTTTTTACAATTGTTACCATTCCCGAAAACCAGGTTCGAATGACAGCCAACCTGCAAGGACCGATTCTCATTAACCGAAAGAGGAAAATTGGCCGGCAATCCATTTCGTTAAACCCCAACTGGCAGGTAAAGCATGTTATTATGGATGAACTGGCTGGATTAAGGGATTAAGGCATGTTAATACTATCCAGGCGATCCAATGAAAGTATCATGATCGGAGACTCCATTGAGATATCTGTCGTGGACATTAAGGGTGACCAGGTTAAATTAGGAATACGCGCTCCTAAAAAGGTAAAAGTGTACCGTAAAGAAGTGTACGAGAGCATCCAGCGGGAGAACAAGGAAGCAGTATTGTCCAAAGGAGAGCTGCCTTCTCTCGATTCGTACTTTAATTCGAAACACAAACCGGGCAACCGGTCTGATGCGGACAAAGGGTAATGGCTGATCTATAAGGATGTAAGTATTCTTGTCCAGAACGGGTAACATCAGAACCTCAAAGAATCCTGCTCCCCACTCTTCACAGCCAGTTCTGCATCACTTTTCCGTATATACTCAGGGCCGGCGTCGTCTCCTGCAGGCCCTTTGTTCTTATATTTTTGTAACCCTAACTGTGCCAGCATTCGAGCCGATCCCATCCGGCTGTACGGGTCGAGAAAAACTCGTGGATCCGCATCTATCGCAGCTTTTAGTTGATGTGCATGGGGACCTGTAAGAATGCAGGGTTCTTTTCCTGCAAGAAGCCCTTTAAACTCCTCGGGGGAGATGTCCAGGTAGTCGGTTATTCGCTCAGTTCCTTTCCATAGCGCCGTGTAGAATCTCTGTTTTTTAGCATCCACTACCGGGGCGATAATTTTTTCTGATAGAGCACTTAATCGGGCAGCAAAGGCATCGAGGCTGGATACAATTACGTAGGGACATCCAATCCCCGCAGAGATTCCCTTTACTGCTGCAAGACCAATGCGCAATCCGGTAAAGGAACCCGGTCCGCCAGCAGCAACAAGGAGATCCAGGTCAGCAGGTTTGATGCCTAATTGGGAGAATACCCAGTCGACTAACGGGATGAGCTGTTCGGAATGGTGTAGATCAATGTCCCGTACAATCTCAAAGGTTTTTCCCTCTCTGCTACCAAAAAGGGAAAGGATTTCCGTTGAAGTATCTATGGCCAGAAAGTTCATGAGTCCCACCGTTGAATGGAAATCTCCCTCTCCCCGCCGGAAAGAATAGAAAGGGTAATTTGAATGGAGTAGGGAGGGAAAAAATCACGAAATTTTTCACCCCATTCAACCAGGCAAATTCCTTCGCCGTTTAATAGATCTCTCAACCCCAGTTCCTCTAGGAAATCGTACTCATCTACCCGGTATAAATCAATATGGTAGAGGGGAACCTTTCCTTCATACTCGATGATATAGGTATAGGTTGGACTTCTCAGGGATTCTTCAATTCCCAATCCTTCTGCAATTCCCT
>JAGODW010000161.1 GCA_017998025.1 Spirochaetales bacterium | reverse complement strand
GCCTGACCTTTCGGGCATTCTCTCCCCTGAATGAAAAGAGGCTGAAGCAACTGCTGCGGATTCTAAAAAAGGGAGGAAGTATCATTGCTTACAAGGGGAGACGGGAACTCATAGAAAAAGAAGCAGCCCTTGGAGAATCTCTAGGTCTTACCTACCGGATTGTGGAAGTGAGCGTGCCATTCCTGGAAGAACCCCGGCATCTCCTCTGGTTCAATTCGTCGTCATAAGAATTTTATTCAAGCCATCTTTATCAATCAGGTCAATTAAGCGGGCTTCCACAAACTTTTGAGCCTCTTCGGAAAACTCCCCGGCGGAAAAACAGTACCCCCGCCCTGCCTTAGCCTCTTTGAGGCGGGCATGGAAATCCCGGAGCATCAGTTCCCCTACAGTTCCGGTGGTTCGAACAAACCGATACATGATAATGTCCTGCCACCTGGCCGTTTCAACTTCTGCCAGAATATCGGCGTATTCGTTCTTCTGTACAGAGATATTCAAGATTTTTACCTGGGCCTGAGGAATAAAAGCAGAAACAATCTTCCGGCAAAGGGTTACAAAGTCTGCCGCTGAAGCGATTAGATACGTTTGCAGATTCCGGTTGTTATTTAATTCCCGGTATTTTACAATCTGAGCTTCCACATCTCGATAGGCCGGTTGTACCGCATAGATCTCCATCAATAGGTTTAATGCTCTGCCCAGTTCCTGTGTCTGAGCATAGGCAGAAGCCAATCGATACTTTAATTCAAAGAGGACCTCTGGTTTAATGTCATTGTGACGCAACCCGATTTCGAAATCCAGAATCGCCTTATCCACCTGACGAATCTTGAGATGCGTCATCCCGCAGAGAAGGGCTGCCTGAGGGCCGTAGACAGGATCGGGGCGAAGATGGGTAAATACACGGAGGGCCTGATCATTTATCCCCAACTCGTAAAAACACTGCCCCATGGCATAGATAGCTTCTTTATCCTCCGGGTGGTTTTCAAACACTTTTCTTAGATACGGCAGCGCTTCTTTTGCCTTGCCCGTCTTGTAGAGAGCATACCCAAGGTATTTTAAGGTCTCCAGATGATCCGGCTGCTGAGCAGCGGCATGTCTTAGCAGAGGAACCGCCTTCTCGTAACTCTTCCGCTTAAACTCCAGAAATCCCAGATGGTAATTTACTTCAAAGGATTCCATATCTTTTGTTCGTGCAAGTAAGAATCCCTTATAGGCCTCTTCGTACTTATTGTTTTTCAGCGCGGAGATCGCATACCGAAGACTAATTTCAAATTCGTTAAGGGTCATATCGACCCCACAGAGATCCAGAAGCAGACCATAGGTATGCATGGCCTTTTCCCAGGCTTCTTCATTGTAATACAGCTCAGCTAACGATAGAAGCGCTTCGGTGTCCTTAGGATTCTGAACTAATTTTTTATTTGCCTCTCTGAGGATACTTTTTCGATCCTTGTTTTTTTTCAATTTTTTATCGGAAGGGGTTTTCTTTGATCCTACAACCGCAAACGCTGCGACACCGATGAGCACTACCAGAACTGCCCCTATAAGCGGTAATAGATCGAACATGGAAGCATTATGTAGTACTCAATCCAGCCTGTCAATGAAATGCTAAAGTTGGATTGTTGACAAAGGGCCTTTCCCCTTATAGGCTAGAGAATACTCTGCTTGAGGAGGTGTACGGAATATGATCGGCCTTAAACTGGCAAACGGCCGATTCTTCCCTGTTCTGGAGGAAACGGACAAGGGTGCAAAAAGAGTTGTTCTCACTACTGCGCATTCAAACCAGGCTCAGGTAAAAGTAGACCTTTACCGGGGGCATACGGAAAGCGACCCCTCCTCCTGGGAGTACATTGCCAGTCTCGTACTGGAACATATCCCTCCATCCCGGGCAGGAACCCCGGAAATGGAACTTGTGTTGCGGTTAACAGATACCCATACGTTAGATGCAAAAATTCGAGATGAACGATCCGGGGAATACCAGAGTCTTAGGATAGATATAGAAAGCCTCGACTATGGGGATTTTTCATTACCCGATTTCGAACTGGAAACAGAACCAGAACCTATTCCGCTTTTTTTAAAACAGGAGCCGTCCTATCCCTCCCTGCAGTCTCCTGCAACAGAGTTTGGTAGAAGGCCTAAATCGAACCGTAAGCCTCTGTTTTATAAGGTGTTAACGGCTTTCCTGGTTCTATGTATATTGATTCTGGGTATTCTGGGCTATTTCTGGGTAAAGGGTTAAACGGAGACACAGTATGAATTATCTTCAAGCAGTACTCCTGGGTGCTCTCCAGGGAGTAACGGAGTTTCTCCCCGTGTCCAGTTCCGGGCATTTGGTTTTATTAAAGCAATACTTCAACCTCGGAGAAGTATCGGTACTTTTTGATGTACTTCTCCACGTTGCTACATTAGGAGCGGTACTTATCGTCTTTCGAGAAAAGATTCAGGAACTCTGGCAGGGATTTATCGGATTTTTACGTAAAGAATCCGATGAACAGGGAACCTTGCAGATAAAAATTCTTCTATTTCTCCTCTGTTCAACCGTATGTACCGGTATTGTCGGTCTGCCTCTAGAAGGGCTGCTGGAGCAGGCAAGTCCGAAAACCGTCTCAGCTTTCCTTCTGGTAACGGCTTTCCTCCTTATACTTTCCGGATCAAGGAAAGGGGAAAAAGACTACGGAAGCATCACCTTAAGGGATGCCCTCCTCATCGGCATTGCTCAGGGGATTGGGGTACTACCCGGAATCTCCCGTTCCGGTATAACAATTGCTACCGGATTGCTGGTAGGATTACAGAGAAGTGTTGCCGGAGAATACAGCTTTCTCCTCTCTATACCCGCTATTCTGGGTGCCCTGGTTCTTACGTTAAAAGATGCTCAGTCCTTAGCAGCACAGATTCCCCTGGGAGTCTTACTTGCGGGTTTCGGAACAGCTTTCTGTGTGGGGTATATCGCTTTAAAACTACTCATTACCCTGGTTCGTCAAGGACGTCTGGGCTGGTTTGCCCTTTACCTGATACCGGTGGGAGTGATTGGAATTCTTTTTCTATGAATATACGTTCAATGCACACACTACGGTACCGTAGTATAGTTATTGGAATCTGCCTCTTTCTTGCCTTCTTTGCATTAACCTGTCTGGGAGTATATCTAGCATCTCCCCTTCCCCTGGATCCCGGAACCAGCTCCTATCTTCTAAAGATAGGGAAAGTTCTATTCCATAGTTTTCACTATGCAGCATTCTTTATTCCCTTCTACTTTGCCGGATGCGGATTGCTCCTTATCCTTCGGCCTTTCCGCCTGGACAGGCTTTTAATGCTCAATTATTTGATTCTCCCGTTTTTTACTCTCGCCCTCTCTCTCCGTCTTTTGTTCACTGATTCTTCTTCTCTATCCCCGTTGCCTGCCCTTGTCCAACGCTCTTTTACGGGCATAGGAGGAGGAATCCTCGCTCTTCTGTTGGTGGCCGTTGAACTGGCTTTTCTCCCTCAATTGTACCAATGGATCCGACATCGATTCCCGCCGGGAGAAGCGGTAAAAAATACAGAAACGGCTTTAAAGCAGCTGATGCCGCCACCTGCGGATATTGAATTCTCTGAGCCTGAGATCTTTGAAGAGCCCAAATCCGAAGGACCCCTTCAGAAACTCCCTGCTCCAGAAGAAGAAACGATATCAGTTGAACCTGTATCCAGCGTCACCACCCATTCGTATGTAATCCCAATTGAAGGTATCCTGGTCCCAGATGAGGAAAGAGGGTATGGGGAGATCGATGATGAAACACAAAAAGCGTCAGAAATCTTGCGAGCTACCCTGGAAGAGTTCAAAATTCAAGCGGAGGTTGTGGGAATCCGGAAAGGCCCCGTGATCACCATGTTTGAAATCCTCCCTGCTCCCGGAGTAAAGCTCTCCCGCATCGTGAACCTTTCGGACAATATAGCCCTACGCCTCGCTGCTTCCAGCGTGAGAATCGTTGCTCCTATCCCTGGAAAGCATGCCGTCGGCATTGAAGTGCCTAACAAGAATCGCGCCATTGTAAACTTTGCAGAGATGATCTTAGAAGAACAGTTTCTTCATGCAAAAATGGAAATCCCAATCGCTCTAGGAAAAGATATAATGGGGGAGGCCCAGATTGTTGATCTGGTAAATACTCCCCACCTCCTCATTGCAGGAGCTACGGGATCAGGAAAATCGGTCTGTGTAAATTCGATTATCTGCTCTATCCTCTATAAACGATCCCCCGCAGAGGTAAAGCTCCTCCTGATTGATCCCAAGATCGTGGAGCTGAAATCTTACAACGATATACCGCATCTTCTTACTCCGGTAATTACTGAACCTAAACGGGCTTTTCAAGCCTTACAGTACGCAATTTTTGAGATGGAGCGAAGGTATTCCCTGCTGGATGGGCTGGGAGTTCGAGACATCCGGAGTTACAACCACAAGATTAAAACAAAACATATAGCGACTCTCCCCCTCCCCTACCTGGTTATTATCATCGATGAGTTTGCCGATCTGATGGCTACTACGGGGAAGGAGCTGGAATCCACCCTGGCCCGGCTGGCTGCCATGAGCCGGGCAGTCGGGATCCACCTGGTATTGGCCACTCAGCGGCCGTCGATAGATGTTATCACCGGGCTGATAAAAGCAAATATTCCCAGCAGGATAGCCTTCATGGTAGCGAGCAAGTTCGATTCCCGGATCATTATTGATGCTGTAGGTGCAGAAAAGCTCCTGGGCCGGGGTGATATGTTGTTTGCCTCTGCCTGGGATCCTTTCCCGATTCGTATGCAGGGAGCTTTTGTTTGCGAAGAGGAAATTGAAAGAATCGTAGAAAAGGTTAAACAGTATGGAAAACCCGAATATATCGATGATGAAATATTTATCGACGAAGAAGA
>JAGODW010000160.1 GCA_017998025.1 Spirochaetales bacterium | reverse complement strand
GTATGAAATAGTACGGTACTTTTGTTGAATCCGGGTTCGCAGAATGGATAACAAGGGAGTAGAAATCATATGCCTCTTCCTCTTTTACAAATCATGGCCACAGTAGGATAGATTAAAACTTTTATTACAGAGGGGGAAATCAGAAATCTGTTGTCCCCGGAGCGCCAGAGCGAGTCCAAACCAGTTATGGAATGAAGGATCTACTATCCGGTACCAAGCAAACTTTCCCGCAGAATCGGTAGCAGCTACATGAAAGATCTCTCCTCTCCACCCTTCTGTAATTCCAATTCCTAACGATTCCGGTTCCAGGAGGGTAAAGGTTCCCTTCAGCGCTTTTTCTTCCTGGATCTCTCCGTTAGGAAGAGATTCAGCCAGCCGGCGAATGAGTCGGATAGATTCTTGAATCTCGAGCCATCGGACAAAGGCTCTCGCATAACAGTCTCCGGAAGTTGCGGTGCATACGTTAGGACAGATCTTTTTATATACACTCCCGGGAAGATCTGTTCGGACGTCGAGGGAAAGTCCGCAAGCCCGGGCTGCAAGCCCTACAAGGCCGATCTCCCGGGCTGTTTCTGCCTGGAGTGCTCCTGTTCCTTCGAAACGGCTCATAACGGACGGAGTGTCAAATAAGAGTTCTATCGCAGAGGTTGCATCCTTCTCTAAGAGCCTCAGACCCTGTAAGAGAGTTTCCATCCGTGAATCTTCGATATCGTACGCAACACCTCCAGGCCGTATTAGTCCTCTACCAAAACGGTTCCCGCAGAGAAGGGCAGTAAGATTCAAGGCATCTCCCCGAATTCGACCGCAGTAACTATGGGTAGGTAGAAATCCTATATCTCCTGCCATTGCTCCCAGGTCTCCGATATGGTTTGCCAGGCGTTCCAATTCTAAGGCTATGGCACGGATCCCATCAGCTCGTTCTGTCGATCTACTCCCTGATAAAGCCTCGATTAATAACGCATAGGCTGTTCCATGCCCGATACTCGTATCTCCGGCAGCGGTTTCTATATAATGAATACTCCTGGCATTAGGCCCTCCGCTGAGCGCGCGTTCGATCCCCCGATGCTGATATCCCAGAGAAATCTCCAGATGGTATACCGTTTCTCCGTTACACTGGAATCGGAAATGACCGGGTTCTATTACTCCCGCATGGACAGGGCCTACAGCAACTTCGTGTATTTCCTCTCCCTTCATTTGAAAAAAATCAACTCTAGCATCCGTGCCTCTGTAAAAACGAACCGGTTTCAGCCAGGGATGACCTTCGGGAACGATTCTGAACCGTTCCGCTATATCTCTTTCAAACAAGTGTACCGCAGGCAATTCAGGAGTAAGGGAAGGATAGGTAGAACCAATTCTGCACTGATGGATATCCAGCGTGAATCTGCTGGAATCGATCCATGCTTGAAATAATGTATATCCTGTTTTTGCAGGAATAGCCCAGAATCCTGCAATTCTGTTTCCTTTCTGATAGGATTCCAACGATATTCTCTTAAAATCGGTAAAATCCCATTCCGGTATTTGATGGAGAGGTATTCGTTCACCGTTCCACATACTTAGAAACCTCCCCATCCAGAAAAGGTAAGAACCAAAAACTCCCCTAGCGAAGAGGGAATATAGAGCCCAAGAAGCAGAACACCCCCACAAAGAACCAGGGGAGGAACCCACATCCACGCGGGTTCTTTCACAGGATTTTCTCCTGCCCTGATTGAAGCATTCTCTCCCCATACCATAGGAATCATATATCGGGCCATGGAAATAAAGATAATTCCCAGGGATAGGAGATAGAGAACTGCAATCTCCCAGGATTTCACATCCAGCACTCCTTTCAGGACAATCCATTCACTGAAAAACATACCAAAGGGAGGAGAACCGGAAACAGCAAAAAATCCCAGAACCCAGAGAAGCCCTGTCTTTGGAGCTCGTTGAGCAATTCCTTTTACCTCATTAATTTTCTTGCTCTGGTATATAGAGAGAATATTCCCGGCGGTAAGGAATAAAAGACCTTTGGTAAGAGAGTGATTTACCAGATGGAGCATGGCTCCGGTTCCTGCTATTCCTCCTATTCCTATCCCCAGAGACAATACTCCCATATGCTCAACGCTGGAATAAGCGAGCATGCGTTTAAAATCTACCTGACGGATCATAAATAGGGCTGCAGTTAAAAGAGAGACAATGCCGAATAGTTGTAAGATTCTACCGCTCCAATCCCCCAGACCGGCCTGGATCATGATTCCCTGGCTGCGAAAAATGCCTAAAAAGGCACAATTCAATAGCGCACCCGAGAGAAGGGCGGAAACCATCGAAGGAGCCTCACTATGGGCATCCGGTAACCAGGAGTGGAGAGGAGCTATCCCCATTTTAGTACCGTACCCTACCACCAGCAGGATGAATGCTACTTTGAGCCACCGGGGATCCAGAAAAACGGCCTTTTCCCCCAATAGAGGGATGTAGAGACTCTCAATATTCGTACTTCCTGAATAGGAAAGGAATATATTCCCCATTAAAGCTAGAGCAATCCCAACGGAACAGATCAACAGATACTTCCAGGTAGCTTCCAGGCTCCGATGATGTCTATGATAGAAGATCATAGGAGCACTGGCTAAAGTGGTCCCCTCTACCCCTACCCAGAGTAGGCCCATATCCGCGCTAACACATACGAGTGTCATAGCAGCGAGGAAAAAAAAGAGACATCCTACAAACAGGGAAACAGGTTCATTCCGAAAAAGAAAGCCTTCTTCCTTGTCTCGATCAGCGGTTACTGGTTCGCAGGCAAGGTATCCCCGGGTATAAAAAGAAACTACAAGGAAAAGAAATCCGGTCAGGGTTAATAGGAAAATACCTGCAAAGTCGAGAAATACGAGGGTATTCCCGGGGGGTGGAAATAGCCAGAACATTAAAACATGTAAAAAATATACAACGCTCCCAAGGATTAGTAGATTTAGAACTACCCCTTTTTTTTTCAGAAAGAGCGCAATTACCCCCAATAGTAAGGGGAGTAGTACAATCGTCCACAGCATCATACTGTACCTTTATCCGTTTCAATCCTTCAAGACAGAGAGTTTATCCGTATCGATATGATCAAACTCCTGGTTAATATGATAAATCGCTATTCCCATTACAAATACTCCTACCCATACATCCAGGAGTACTCCCAGTTCCACTAAAAAGGGATGATCCACTGCCAGGGAAGAACCAAAGGCATACACCCCATTCTCCATGGATAGATACCCGATCACCTGGGTTAATGCTTTTTTTCGACTGATAATAAGGAACAGACCGACAAGAACTGTAAAGAGTGCCAGCGACACCACCCATCCGGCAGTACGGGGAAGAGTTGGGCGGAGGGGAAGAGTAATCCAGTAGCTAAGAACCAACAGCAGGATACCCCAGAGGAGGGAAACGGTAGGTCCAATAAAAGGCTCTACTTCCCGTAGAACTCCTGCTTCCCGGAGAGAACGGGTCAGCAGTCGGGGAAGAAGAATCCCTTTAATGCTTATCGTTACCAGAGCCATCAGGATCAAAATTAAAGATATCCTGTCCCAATGCAGAAATAGGGGAAGAGCACCGAGGATGATCCCCTGCATCCCTACAGCAAAAATCAGTACAGGAATCCGGCTGGTATTGAGCATACGGAAATTCGTGATCAAAATAAGTATCACGATCAGGTTTAACGCCCACGAATCCATACAGTTACCCTACTATCCAGAGAAGTCCTAAAATGGCAATCACAGAGGCAAGGGACAGGGCATGCGAAACCCGGACCAATCGAACCCGTGCCAGGATAGATTCTATAAACCCGATACAGATGCCGACTACTCCCATGCATAAAAAATGAATCAGTAAATCCATCCAGGGGTTTCCCTGACGAAACGGAAGGGTAACCCCTGTCCAGAGAGATCCGAGCAACCATAGTTTTAGCGAAGAAGCATAGAGGATGCAACCGAAATCAGGCCCCCCATGGTCCAGAACCATCACCTCATGAATCATAGTAAGCTCCAGGTGGGTATTCGGATCGTCAAAGGGGATCCGGGCATTTTCTGCCAGAAGGACAATGAAAAGGGAAACAGAAACAAAGTACAGAGCTACGGTTTTCTCTGCTTCAATATGAAAAGGATCGTTAAGGATTTCCCCCAGAGTTGTTCCCTCCAGTCCGAAAAACAATACGGCAAAACTCAACAGCAAAGCCGGTTCCGAAAGAAAAGCAAACTGGACTTCCCGGCTGGCTCCCATTCCCTCAAAGGAAGATCCGGTGTCAAGTGCTCCTAAAACAAGCCCAAATCTTAGCACCCCGAGTAGGTAGGCCAAAAGAAACAGATCTCCCGGAAAACTCACCAGGGCAGGATATCCAGGAAGGGGAACCAGAAGAAAAGCTGTTAAAACAGCTGCCAGGCCTATCCAGGGAGTAACCTTAAATACACCTGTGGTTGAAGTGCTATATACTGCCCCCTTTTTGAACAGTTTACCTATATCATAGTACAACTGCAAAAGGGGTTGTCCCTTCCTTCCTCCCATGAGGGCTTTTGTTTTGTTGATTATGCCGGAAAGAAGAGGTGCAGATAGGAGGGAAAGGAGTACAAATAAAACCCGTACGGTTGTCGTCATGGAATTCCCTTTAAGAATATAATAAAAAGGACTATCAACGTAATTGCAATATAAAGGATGTAGATCTGATTCCTGCCCTCCTGGATCCAGTAAAAACGTCCTGCCAGCGCTGATATTCTCCGGAATATCGGTTTAAATAAATAGCGAAGGGCAAGGTCTTCTATCTGAGATGTAAATGAACCGTGTGTGGGGAATAACCCATCGGACAAACAGATATGTATCTCTGGATTCAGAATACGACGTGCCATGTGCAGGATTGGACGGGAAAAAGAGGATGCAGTGTACTGCATTATAG
>JAGODW010000159.1 GCA_017998025.1 Spirochaetales bacterium | reverse complement strand
TCATTCTCTTTTATCACGATATTGTTCCTCTGCAAGATACGGCTGGTTTGGATCAGAAGAAAGAGATCCTTCTCCGTTTAAAAGAAGATACAGGTACTCTGGTACCTCCAGCGGAATTTATACCCGCTGCAGAACGGTACAATTTAATGCCTGCGATCGATCGGCTGGTGATTCGAAAGACAGCCGAGCTGGTGAAAAAAGACGCATCTCCAGGGAATGGAAACTCCTCGTTCTTCTTTATTAACCTTTCCGGTGCTTCCATTGCAGATGAAAATCTTTTTGAATATATCACTCAGGTATTTATCGAAACAGGAGTTTCCCCCTCTCAGTTCTGTTTTGAAATTACCGAAACAGCGGCCATAGAGAATTTCAGCAGGGCTACAACCCTTATTAAAAAATTAAAAGAGATCGGATGTACCTTTGCTCTGGATGATTTTGGGAATGGATTTACTTCCTTTGCTTACTTAAAGAGTCTTAGAGTAGACTACCTGAAGATAGATGGTTCCTACGTCCAGGATATTCTGGAAGATCCTATAGACCTTGCCTTAGTGATGGCGGTAAACGACATCGGGCATGTAATGGGGATGAAAACGATCGCAGAGTTTGTGCAATCGGGGGAAGTACGGGCAAAACTGGAAGAGATCGGGGTGGATTACTGCCAGGGATACTTTTTTTCTCAACCTCGGCCGCTGATAGGTTGATTCTGATCCAGGAGAGAAAAAACTCTTTCAACCTTTTGCCGTACCCCTGTTTCAAGATTCGAAGTATCGTAATTCGACGTATCGAACGAGGGTTCAAGAGCCTTATCCTCCATGCGAAAAGGGAGTCCCACGATCGAAGAGAGGGTATCCACCAGCGATTCTCCTATCTCACGTCCTCCCTCTGCAAGAGGGAGGGATTCCAGTTCTCTGCATGCATCAGCATAGTACGGATCTCTTCTGAGAGAAGAATACATCTGCAGCTTAACTCTCAAGGCTACGAGAAGGGCAATGCTTTCTATGTTTGAAGCAAACCATTCTTCCCACTGTCTGAAGGCTGCCTCGTTCTTTTTCTTGATTTCCCGGTTTCTAACAATCTCTATAGCTGTTCGAATTGTTTCGACTGCTGTATCCAGCCATTTGTCTGCCACTCTTGCATAGTACCAGAGTATTGTACTACCATCCAGCCTGTATGGAAACTTCGCCAGCGCTTCTTGTACTGATGGGCATGAAAAACTGTGGAAAAACTACCGTAGGTCGCCTGATAAGTACTAGACTGCAGGTTCCCTTCCAGGATTTGGACGAGGCGGTAGAGAGTATCTTCCAGGAGCAAAAGAGCTACTTTTTGTCTGTCCGGGAAATCTATCGTAGTTTTGGAAAAGAATACTTTCAGAACCTGGAAACTCTCGCATTGGAGCAAATTTGTTCATCCTCCTCTCCTCCCTCAAACCCAGTTGAAACAATAAGTACGGAAAGCGCTTTTCCTTCCTTTGTTCTGGCTCTGGGGGGAGGGACGATCGAGAATCCTTCTGCCCTTGCAGTCCTTGATCCAAAAGGATTCTTTGTTTATCTTGAAGAGGAAGAACCTATCTTACTGCAACGGATCCTTCGAGGGGGTATCCCCTCATTCCTAAACGAACAAGATCCAGAAGGGGATTTTCATCAATTGTTTTTTCGGAGGACAGCCCTGTACCGTGATCGAGCAGATTTAACAATTCCCATTGAAGGGAAAAATCCAGATGAAGTAGTTCAGACGATACTGAAGTGTTTAAAAGATAGGATAGAGTTAAGGAGTCCGGGATGAGCGGAAACAGCTTTGGCGAATTGTTCCGGATCACAACCTTTGGCGAATCCCATGGGGGTGCCGTAGGAGTGGTGGTCGAGGGAGTGTGCCCCAAATTAGAATTGAGTGAATCGGATATCCAGAAAGAATTAGACCGAAGAAAACCCGGTCAATCAGAAATTACGACCCCCCGTCACGAAGAAGATAAAGTTTCGATCCTTTCGGGCGTATTCGAAGGGAAAACAACAGGGACGCCCCTGCTCCTTATCCTCTTCAATTCGGACGCCCGACCGGACGCCTATCTACCGATTAAAGATATGTTCCGGCCAGGACATGCAGATTATACGTATCAAAAAAAATATGGGATTCGGGACTACCGGGGTTCGGGGAGAGCCTCGGGACGTGAAACAGCTGCCCGGGTAGCGGCCGGGGCTGTAGCAAAAAAAATCTTGAAAACCCGGGGCGTAGAGATCCTGGCATATACAGTACAGGCTGCTGGTATCCCATGTACAACCTTTGATCCGAATGTAATAGAACAAAACCCTCTTCGAGCCTGCGACCTGGCGGCAGCAGAGAAGATGCTGAAACAGATTGCTCTACGAAAAGAAGAGAATGACTCTGTGGGAGGAATCGTAGAGTGCCAAATTCACGGAGTTCCCGCAGGCCTGGGAGAGCCGGTCTTCGATAAACTGGACGCTCTTTTGTCCCATGCTATGCTTTCCCTGGGGGCTGTAAAAGGAATTGAATTCGGAGCTGGTTTCCGGGCGGCAGATATGCGGGGAAGCGAACACAACGATCAAATGGGTGCCGAAGGGTTCCTTTCCAATAACGCGGGAGGGATTCTCGGCGGTATAAGTACAGGGGGAGAAATCCGTTTCAGAATTGCCGTTAAACCTGTAGCTTCCATCGCAAAACCGCAACGCACCATCGATCTCGAAGGACATGAGAAAATCATTCGTACAGAAGGGAGGCATGATGTATGTATCTGCCCACGGATTGTTCCTGTTGTAGAAGCCATGGCAGCCATTGTGCTTGAGGATTGCTTTAAACGGCAGAGTGCCCTATTTACTTAACGCCTATGAAACCCACGATACGCATCATATACTTTGATTATGGAAATGTGCTCACCCTCCCGAGTGATACCCGTTTATCTACCTTTCTCCAAAAAACAGCGGAGCTACACGGATTCTCCTATCCACGCTTGAGGGAAGCGTATGAAAAGCACCGACCCTTGTACGATCAGGACCGATTGAATGCAGAACAGTACTGGAAAGCTGTCTTTAAGGATGCCGGAGGTGAACTTCCCCTCCAGGAACTTCCTGGAATTGTTCACCAGGATGATAGCTGCTGGTCCGAGATCAATCCAGACGTTTTATCGTGGATTGAAAACTTAGAGGAGGCAGGCTATCGAGTGGGGCTGCTGACCAATATGCCTTCGCGGTTCTATCGGATGGTGATCGAACCGGCAACGTGGAAAAGTCTGTTTCAATATCAGGTCGTTTCCGGACTACTTGGCATGGTAAAACCCGACCCGGCTATTTTTACCCATGCGATACGGATTACCGGTCAACCTGCTGAGACAATCGTATATATGGACGATATACAGATTCATGTAGATACTGCCGCACGTTTGGGGATTCATGCGCATCTTTTTGAAGGATTGGAAGTTACTGCAAAGAACATCTGTGCTCTCTATAACCTTCCCTGTCCTTCTATCTCTTTTAACCGAACATCCTTATAACGGCCAGAAGCAGCCGGCTGTGGAGTACCGCTCGTACGTGCAAAAAATCCTATCAGGTCTTCCATATCCTCCCGGGATTCACATACGGCAAATCGGTAGTAGCACTCATGCTTCTTCAGAATATCCTGAATATCCGGCCTGTCTTTCATCAAAATCGGATCAGTCATCTCCCGTATTACAGCCCGGAGACCCCCTAACCATGCTTTTCCATAGTAGAATAGATGCAGTTTCCGGTCATCCCCCCTATAGAATAGTTCAAAAATACCTGCCATTGCGGGAACGGTACGTTGAATATCGTATTTATCCACCTGTTTTATAGAGGACCAGAAGACCGTATAATAAGCAACCCCATCTTTCACTTTTTTCTCGACCCGGGTCGTAGGTACTACTTGCATTCTTACCTCGATGTTTTTTGGAGGAAATCTTTGAACAGATCAAACAGGATCGGATCTATTCGCAGTCTATCATCGATAAACTCCTTCTTCATAACCTCTAACGCTTCCTGTTCCTCCAGGGGTTTCCGATATTTTCGGTTGGGATCCGTTAATGAATCAAAAATATCTACGATTTCAAGAACTTTTGCAGGGAAATATGCCAGAGCTTGATAATCCAGGATAGGCTCCAGCTCATAGGTCATGCAGTAATCCAGTGTCGCCTTTGGGTTCGCCCTGCGATACTGATCGAGGTATTCCCGAAAGTATCCATATCCTGTCGCATCCCCATAATACTCATGATGATACCCCGCAATTAAGCCGGTCTGTCTGGGGTAGCTTGTTTTGTTCATAATAGCCTGGTACCCAATTTTTACATGTTCCACAATAATATTTCGATCGTATCCGCTTTCCCCTTCGTGGTACTCAATCGCCTCAGCCTTTCCAATGTCGTGAATAAGAAAACCAGTAGCAAATATCTGGAATTCGAGCTCCGGAACCGCCTGCATCCCTTTATAAAAAACCCTCTCTAAAACGATATCTTCCTCATGCAGGTGTGGAAGAAGAGGGCGGTAATACCTATGGTACCGTTTGGGGAATTGGATTCGAATCCGGTTGGCCAGGCTGGTTGACTGGACCTGATGATTGTAAAAAGATAGAAAACTAAGACCGTTAAGAAATACCCGGGTCATATGCTGCACCACAGTACCGTTTGATTGTTCAATCAACCGTTTCACCAGTTCGTTCTGGAAAATCTCCTCGTTCACCAACCGGGTTGTGGTCTTTACCATTTCCCGTGTGGCATTGATAACACCCTGTGTATACTGACGTGCCTCTTCGTCTCCCAGCCTCAAAGCCTCTATAAGGGTGGCACGATTGATTAAGGCCGCATCCCTGCTGGTCGTTACCAGCGCTTCAGCTTTTTCTTCAGTGAAATCTCCTTTTTTCTGTGCCAGTTCATCTAAACGC
>JAGODW010000158.1 GCA_017998025.1 Spirochaetales bacterium | reverse complement strand
GAATGGGAGCAGGGAGGGATCAGCATGGCGGCGGCTTACTCTACGATCATTATCTTTTTCGTTCTTATTGCCATCGGCATTCTGTACTTTGTAAGCGGCAGAATGGTGAAACGGAGGGGTGGCATCGATATCACCTGGGGAGCTTAGGAGGTACCCATGTTTCTTGTACTGGAGAATGTAGTAAAAAAATTTCCGCCCCGCGGGGGCGCTTCCGAGGTAACGGCGGTAAATGGTGTATCCCTTTCGATTAACAAGGGAGAACTGGTTACTCTTCTAGGGCCGTCTGGATGCGGAAAAACAACGACCCTCCGTTTAATCGGAGGGTTCGAAGTGTTGACTTCGGGTAGAATCCTTTTAGACGGAGAAGCAATCGATAATCTTCCTCCCCATAAGCGGGGTATGTCGATGGTATTCCAGAGTTACGCCATATTTCCCCACCTGAATGTATATGAAAATATTGCGTATGGGCTGCATGTCCAGAAGGTACCGGAGTTTGAGGTAAAGCGGAGGGTGGGGCAAGTGCTGGAATTGGTAGATCTGGTTGGGTACGAATACCGTGCGCCGAACCAGCTTTCCGGAGGCCAGCAGCAGCGGGTAGCCCTGGCACGGGCCCTCGTTATGGAGCCAAAGGTCCTCCTGCTGGATGAGCCTCTTTCCAATCTAGATGCGAAGCTCAGAGAACAGATGCGTTCTGAAATCCGAAAAATCCAGCAGCAGTTAGGAATAACCAGCGTGTACGTAACGCACGATCAGATCGAAGCCATGACTCTCTCCGACCAGATTGTGGTGATAAATAAAGGGTCGATCGAGCAGACGGGAACGCCGGAAGAGATCTACCGGCACCCCAATTCCCAATTTGTTGCGAATTTTATCGGCCGGGCAAACTTTATTCCTTGCAGGATACAACGGGTAGAGGGAAACGAGGCAGAGGTGGAATGTTTTGGCAATGTCTTCCGGGTGAGCGCCCAGAAGAATGTATCTCCAGGGAAAGAAGGGGCTCTGGTTCTACGGCCAGAGATGCTCTGGATCACCGAGGAAAAAGGGGTGTTCAAAGGTTCTGTGAGGCGGTCGGTATATTTGGGAAATGCAGTGGAGCATGAAATTACGGTAAATGGATCCACCCTGATCGTTACCGATACAAATCCCCGGCGGATGAAGCTCTATGCTCCGGGTTCACAGGTAGAGATCGATGCTTTTATGGACCTTGCCCATCTTCTGCCTGTGTGAAATAAAAACAGAAGGATTATTCTTCTAACTCTCGAAGGTGGTCTTCGAACACATCCGCAGAATAAGTATCAAGGTATCGGTCCCGAATGGCTTGAACCGTGCCTTCAATGCAGAGGAAGATGTCGACTAGTTCTGGATCAAAAAATCTGCCTTTCTGTTCTTTTAGAAAGTGAAAGGCTGCATCCTCTTCCCAGGCATCTTTATATGCCCGCTTGGATACAAGGGCATCAAAGGTGTCCGTAATAGAGACGATCCGTGCAGAAAGGGGAATCTCATCCCTTGCTTTTCCCGGGCCGAATTCAGGGGTTTTGTACTGAACAATGTCCGGGATTTTGCCCGGGTATCCCGTACCGTCCCATCGTTCATGATGATTCAGGGTAACCTCAGCAGCAAAGACATCCCACGCCGAACTGCTCCGCTGGAATAAGCGGGCGCCCTGAATGGTATGCATTTTGATTTGTCTTCGTTCTTCCTCTGTTAGAGATCCTGGCTTTTTTAGAATAACATCGCTCACCGCTACTTTCCCAATATCATGAAGGATGGCCGCGGTTCTGAGCATGTCTTTAACCTGGGTTCGTTCCCGTACCGAAATACCGTGCTTCGACGCCCAACTCTCGTACAGTTCCACGGAAAAGGCCCCTACTCGTTTTACGTGGGAGGCGGTTTCGAAGGGATCGCGCAGCTCTACTACCTCTACAAGCCGTAGAACCATTTCCCGGGAAAGTTTTGCTTTTTCAATAGCGTTGGCCGCACTCTGGGCGAATTGGGAAATGTATAAGCGGTCCTGCATGGAGAAGGGTACTACCTTTCCCGCAGAATCTTTTGCATTGATCAGCTGGATCACACCGAGAAGGGCATTGTCCCGGGTTAGAAGGGGTACTACCAGGATGGACTGTGTCCGGTAAGAAAACTTCTCATCGAAATTGGGATTAAAGTTGTAAGAAACGTTGCTTCGAATATCGTACACATCATCGATCAAGAGAGATTCGCCAGAAAGAGCCGCATAGCCTGCAATGGAGGATCGGTCAATAGGAATACTGAGGTTGCTTCCCAGATATTTTTCTTTACTGCCTTCAGGGAAGAGAGTGTCATTCTGCATATAGCTGAAGTACAGTTTATTCCCCGCTGACAGGTAGATCGTTCCGGCATCCGCGTTTACAAACCGCCTTGCTTCGAGGAGGATCGTTTCCAGAAGGGAATCAAAATCACGAATATGGTAAATCATTTCTATCGTACTGAGTAGTTCGTGAACATCCCCCGTTTTATGAAGAGGGCGAAAGGAACTGGCTTTTTTTAATAAAGACATGCTTTCATTCCCCTGAAAAGTATACCAGAGAATTCATAAAATTGCATGGATTTTTTGTAAGGTGTCCCTCTTTAAGAGGAAGGTTTTCCAATTGAAACAGGTTTTCCCGTTTGTGCCGATTCTGTAATTGCCAGGGAGATTTCCATAGAGCGCAGTCCATCCAGGATATCGGGTTGAATGGAAGAGCCCCTCGTTAGAGCCGTACTGAATGCGTGAATTTCTTCTTTAAAAGGGTGGTGGGATACGACTCCAGAATCCGGGGTACTGCAGGGGAGTTCCATCCAGCGATCCTGGGAAGGAAATAGAGTACTGGAGTATATCCGGTTCCCCCGGATTGCTCCGTTGCTCCCCAGAAGGTCTATATTAAACTGGTAAGGAAAGGAAACTCCGTCGAGGGAAGCGGAGAGTTTTCCGACCGTGTTGTCTTCAAATCTTAGGGTAGCTACGAATGTAGTAGGGTAATCAAAATCTTCCCTCTGCCTATACGAGTAGGCGAATACCTCCTGGACTTCCCCTTTCAGGTATCGGGCAAGGTCTGACGCATGGCATCCTCCTGTTATCATAGCCCCTCCGGCAAACTCCTGTTTCCGTATCCAGGAATAACTGGAAAAACTTGGCTTAATCCCATGCCAGTAATCCATTTCAGCATAGTAGACTGAACCCAGCGCCTCTTTGTCCAGCAGGGAACGGATATTCCGTATCATCGGATGCCACCGGAGTACGAAACCCACCACACTCTTCTTTTGATTTTTCCGGGCCGTTTTCCGGAGGAGTTCCAATTCTTCATAGGTTATAGCGGGAGGCTTTTCCAGTACCAGATGCTTATCCGCTTCCAGAGCAAGGATCGCTTCCCGGGCATGGAGATAGTTCGGCATGCACTCGATCACTACATCTACCTGGGGATCTTCCAGGAGGGCTTCATAGGAAGGATACACCCGGGGAGTTTCTCCCCCGGATGTTTTAAAGTGGGATGCAAGTTTCTCAGCACTTTCCTCAGTACGGCTCGATATACCCCTAAGGGTAAGGTAGGGGTCTTCCTGGATTGCCTCTGCATACTGGTAGGCAACCTGACCTGCCCCGCGGATTCCCACTCCGAAACAGGCAGTACTTTTTGATATCATGTTATTTCCAGACATCTATACACTTCCAGCGTATAAGCACCGAATTCCGGGGAAGTCCGAACCTCCATGGTTCGGGGGCGAGGAAGATCGATCTCAAGAGCATTGATCATCCGGGAGGGGCGGGCTGAAAGAACGATCACCCGGTCCGAGAGGAAGATCGCTTCCTGGATCCCGTGAGTTATGAAGAGGATTGTTTTGTGGGATTCGCTCCAGATCCGCAGCAGCTCTAGATTCATCCGGTCCCGGGTAAGGGCATCGAGAGCTCCAAAGGGTTCATCCATTAGAACGAGCTTGGGATCGTGTATCAACGCCCGGGCAATAGCTACCCGTTGCTGCATGCCACCCGAAAGTTCGTTGGGATAGTTGTTCTCAAAACCGGAAAGTCCTACGAGTTCCAGGAGCGCGAGAGCTTGTTCTCTATAGGCTTTTTTGTCCAATTTAAGGATTTCGATAGGGAGCAATACATTATCGATCACTTTTCGCCAGGGGAGGAGAAGAGACTTCTGGAACACAAATCCTACTTGCCGGGAAGGGTCGAACTGGTTCTTATCCACGAATATCTCTCCCCCTGTTTTGGGAAGGAGGCCGGCAATGATCTTAAGGAGGGTGGTTTTTCCGCAACCGGACGGTCCTACAATGCTAACAAACTCTTCAGGGTAAATGTCAAAAGTAACGCTTCCCAGAGCCTCCAATTCTCCTTCGCGGGTCTTATAGATTTTTTTCAGCTCTTTGATGGAGAGCAAGGGGGTTTGTGTGCTCAAGCCGACGCTCCTTCTTACAAAAGATTAGAAATTATACTTGAACGGCGGAGAAGGGAAAAAGCTGCTATCATACACATCTTCCGGGGGAAAGTCCATCTTCACGTTCATATACTTTGCTACCAGATCCACCGTTTCCCGCATCCGCTCCGGATCAATATACCCGATTCCGAAGTTTTTATAGCGATCCGTTTTAAAGAAATCCATCACTACCCTTAAGTTCGCTACATAATCGTCTTTATTGATGGGATGGTATTTGGACAGGATATCAATCGCTTCCACCGGGTTTTTTAATGTATAGTCCCAGGCGCGGTAGGTTACCTTTAAAAATTTCCGCAGCATTTCGGGACGATTCTTTATCGTATCATCATGAGTGATGTAGGAGTGGGCGTACGCATTGAATCCATAATCGGACCAGATAAAGTATCCTAGCTGATCGGGAGGTATTGCCTTTTCCATGAACGGTTTACCCGTGTATAATTCAAATACTACATCCGC
>JAGODW010000157.1 GCA_017998025.1 Spirochaetales bacterium | reverse complement strand
GGTACTTATTCAAAATGCATGTAAATCTTAAAATTCTCGAACAGGTCCTGCTCTGGGGTTCTAAATACCAGAAAATGGCCGCATACTTTTTCAATGCCCCCTGGTGGAGGGAAAACCTGGAAAGCCTGGACCAGGCCGAAGCCTTGTTTCGTTCAGCACTTCCATACTGGGAAGAAGCGAAAACATGGTCCAGTAAGGCCGCTCCCCTTTCATTTCTCCATATGGAAGAAATCCAGGCCTGGGAAGACGAAAACTACCGAATCGAAACAGGAGATCTAGACTATCAAGTGATTATTCAGGAACACTTGAATCGTGTAGAGCGGGTTCGTGCTGATTTTCAGAAGATGGATGCGACAACGTATTAGGTGTATTACCGGTAAGATTAAAGAATAAACATGGCATCTCCGTAGGAGAAGAAACGGTACTGCTTTTTAATGGCAAACGCATAGGCACGATCTATAAGAGGTTTTCCGGCAAACGCGGCGACTAAAACCATAAGAGTTGAACCCGGTGTATGGAAATTGGTGAAAAGATGATCTACCACTTGAAACGTATATCCGGGAGTAATGAATAAATCGGTAAAACCTCGGCCTGCCTGCACCCGGTTTCCCTGCCAGGCAGATTCCAGCACCCGGACAGAGGTGGTCCCTACGGCTACAATTTTTCTCCCCTCCCTCCGGCCGCGGTTTATCCGTTCTGCTGTATCAGGAGATACTTCATACTCTTCTCGATGCATCCGGTGTTCCTCAATGGTTTCTGTTCGAATAGGCTCAAAGGTTCCCAGGCCTACATGTAATGTGACGAAAAGCCGTTCAATTCCTTTTGTATCGAGGAAAGAGAGCAACTCTGGGGTAAAGTGTAAGCCGGCTGTAGGCGCAGCAACAGAGCCAGGGGAGCGAGCATACACAGTCTGGTATCGTTCTTCATCGGAAGCTTCTGTAGCCCTCCGTATATAGGGAGGGAGGGGAACGTTACCATACGTATCGAAATATATTTCCTCCAACGGATATTGAAATTGAACATACGGAATCCCTTCTGTTCCCTTCTCTATACTACCTTCTCGCGAGCCGGGAAATAAAAATCTTTTCCCTCTCCGTAGCTTTCGAAGATTTCGTGTAATAACTTCCCAGGTACAGCCGTCGTACGAACGAATAAAGAGAAATTCTCTCTCTTTCCCTGTATCCGTATCTACTCCATACACCCGGGCTTTCCGTACTTTACTGTCGTTGAATACCATTATAGAACCGTCGGGAAGAAAGGATGCAATCTCTCCCACGGTTCCTTCCTCTAAGGAGCCGTCGGATCGCCGCACCACCAATAATCGGGAATGTCCCCGTTCCTCGGTAGGATATTGAGCAAGCAGCTCTGGAGGAAGGTTAAAAAAGAATTCCCTGGTTTTCATTCGTTGGTCTTTCCAGGCCCAGATGCTGATATGCTAGAGGAGTAGCCATCCTTCCCCGGGGAGTACGCTTTAAGAATCCTCTCTGGATCAGGTACGGTTCATAAAAATCTTCCAGTGTGTCTATCGCCTCTCCCACGGAAATAGCAAGAGTTTCTGCTCCTACCGGCCCTCCTCCATACTGCTCAATAATGATCCGCAGGATTTCCCTATCATGATTTTCCAATCCATAATGATCGATCTTCAATCGTTTTAGCCCTTCAGAAACCGTTTCCCGGGTTATTGCCCCGGTTCCCAGAACCTGCGCGAAATCCCGCATTCTTCGTAAGAGCCGATTTGCAATCCGGGGAGTTCCCCGGGAACATTGGCCTAAAAGTTCCGCAGCGTCTGGATCAATTTCAATTTTCAGCAGGGTAGCTGATCGATGGATGATTCGGATTAGCTCAGGTACGGTATAGTAATCGAATCGAATAGAAATGCCGAAACGGGAATACAGCGGGCTGGAAACCTGTCCTGTCTTGGTTGTAGCTCCTACCAGGGTAAACGGAGGTAGGGGGATCCGGATAGAACGGGCTGACGGCCCCTGGCCGATAAGCCAGTCAATCTCAAAATCCTCCATTGCTGTGTATAGCATTTCTTCCAGAGCCGGTTTTAATCTGTGTATCTCATCGATGAAAAACACGGCACCTGCCGTAAGAGTGGTAAGAATCCCCGCCAGATCCTTTGGTTTCTCCAGAGCAGGAGCAGAGGTAATTTTAAACTCTGCACCCAGTTCTAACGCCACGATTCCTGCAAGAGTCGTTTTTCCCAATCCGGGAGGACCGCTGAGAAAAATATGATCGATACATTCATCTCGATGCTTAGCTGCTTGAATAAACACAGCAAGGTTTGCCTTGATATCTTCCTGTCCCTGGAACTCTGCCAGTTTTTTAGGGCGGAGGCTTAGTTCTTTCTCATCCTCGTCCGCATCGAAAACTCCGTCGATTACCCGTTTCATCCCTTATGCCCCGCTCAATAGTACGATGGCCCGTCGAAAAGCCTCCTGTTCCAACGTTTCCCTGGGTACTCCTTCCTCCCTGCATTCCTGCAAACTGGCCTTTATTGCTTCGGCTGCTCTTCGGGGATCGAATCCCATCTCTACCAGCGCTAGTTGCAGGTCTCGTTCTTCAGAAGGAAGGGCCCCTTCCTCTAGAGTAAGCTTCCCTCTTAAAGATAAGAATACTTTTTGTGCTGTTTTTATTCCCAGGCCCGGAATCCGGGTTAAAGCTTTTACGTCCTCAGATTCCAGAATCAAGAGAAACGCATCAACCGTGGTACCGGATAGGATACGGAGCGCTTGCTTCGGGCCGATTCCATCCACTTTCAGGAGGTCAAAAAACAGGGAACGCTCTTTTTCTTCTAGAAAACCGTACAGCTTTAAAGCATCTTCTCTATGATGGAGGTACGTAAAGAGACGCACCTCGGTTCCTATCGATGGTAGCGAACTGGATGTATGAAAAGAAACCTCCAGTTCGTATTCTATCCCCTGAATCTCTATATACGCTTTTGAAGAAGTCTTTCCTGTTAGAGTGCCCTGAATACTGTTATACATGGAGAGGGCTTCCTCGTGAATTGGCATGGCAGATAGCAGCAGCAAGAGCATCCGCTGCATGATCCGGTTTCGGAATTGTTTCCAACCCTAACAAGATCCGAACCAACTCTTGAACCTGCCGTTTTTCTGCTTTTCCATGTCCTACAATAGCCTGTTTAATCGCCTGAGGGGGATACGAACCTGTAGTTAATCCCGCCTGGGCAAGAGCAAGGAGAGCAACTCCCCGGGCTTCTGCCACGGGAATAGCACTCGTAGCATTCCTTGCAAAATACAACGTTTCCACTCCTGCTTCCTCAGGATCATACGTACTGATAAGGTTCTGAATATCTTGATAGATAAACTGTAGCCTTTCTCCTAGTTCCATCGACGCCGGGGTTGAAATCACCCCATGACAAACATGGACGTATCGCCCCCCCTGTTCTTCAATGATACCATACCCTGTTTCGGCCAATCCTGGATCCAGGCCTAAAATCCGGATCATTCTTCAATCGAAAAACCATCGGGAATATCGAGGTTTGTAGCAACAGTTTGCACATCGTCATGATCATCTAACTGTTCGATCAGCTTAAGTGCCTTTGCTGTCTTCTCTTTATCCAGGGTAATGTATGCATCCGCTACCTTGGTAATCTCGGCGCCGGTTTGTTCAAATCCGGCTTTATTCAAAGCTGTCAAAACTTTCTCAAAATCTTCTGGATCCGTTGTTACTTCGATGGAATCTTCCGTAGTTTGTACATCCTCTGCTCCAGCTTCGATTGCCACTTCCAGGATCTGATCCTCTGTATATTTAGTTTTATCGAAGGTAATAATGCCTTTCCGTTTGAACAAGTAGGAGACAGACCCGGCTTCACCCAGATTTCCCCCTCCCCGGTTTAAAATATACCGTAAGTCCGCAGCAGTGCGATTCTTGTTATCTGTAAGAACATCGATCAGAATCGCTACTCCCCCCGGGCCATAGGCTTCGTACGTCATTTCCGTATACTCTACCCCTTCCAGTTCTCCCGTTCCTTTCTTAATGGCTCGATCGATATTATCCTTGGGCATATTCGCAGCTTTGGCCTTAAGGATAGCTGTCCGCAACCGAGGATTCGCTTCAGGATCTCCTCCTCCCAACCTTGCGGCAATGCTGATCTCCTTAATCAATTTTGTGAATATATGCCCCCGCTTTGCATCTAAAGCACCCTTTTTATGCTTTATGCTAGCCCATTTGCTATGACCTGACATGAATGCTCCTTATCGTTAAAACCGATAAAAAAACCATACCATGGGGAAAATCCGGGTGTCAAGAATTCGGCCAGGCACAGGGAATGGGCACAGAAATATCATCTATCTCTAGAAAAATATCTACCAGAATCCTGTTCATGATTAACCGACCAGATGAATTCAAGAAAACATACCCGTCCTTGAACCGAAAGTATTTTTTATACTTCTCCAAGGTACGTGGAATAATCTTTTCAGGGGGAAAAGAAAAAATACGGGAAAATTCTGCTCCTTCAATTCCTTGCAGCGGTCGAAGTCCCATCAGAAAATAATCTTTCAGAAACGTCACGGGGGAAAGATATTCTAACGATAGGGTGGAGGAAGGGCTTCCCCCATACTGTTCCACATCACGACATTCCGTCATCCGGATAATCCGTCCTTCGGTTCCCGGGAGAGTCGATACAGCAGAAGGCCCGATGCCTAAGTAGGGCTGTAACCTCCAGTACCGCAGGTTATGCCTGCATTCATAGGACGGGAGGGAAAAATTAGAAATCTCATAGTGAACGTATCCTTCTTCTTTTAACCATCTGTGCCACAACCGCCGTATCGCTTCTTCCTGCGTAAAGGATAGGGGAATCAATGTTCCCTCCCGAAGGCACTGTTCATACCGGGTACCGGGTTCAGGAGGAAGGTAGTAGAGGGATAGATGATGCGGCATGAACTGTACTATTTCTTCCCTATCTTTTTT
>JAGODW010000156.1 GCA_017998025.1 Spirochaetales bacterium | reverse complement strand
CTTCCGAAGGGACGCGGAGGAAAAATACCTGATCCTGATCCTTTCTCCTCCTCAGGACAAGGGGAAGGGGTACCTCAAGATCAAGAATGATCTCTGGTTCTACGATCCCGCGGATCGGCGGTTTACCTATACCAGTGCCAAGGATCGGTTCCAGAACTCGAATGCCCGGAACTCAGACTTTACCCGTTCCACGTTTGCTCAGGACTACCGAATTACGAAGAGCTGGCAGGAGAAGCTGGGAAAATTCGATTGTACAGTCCTCGATATGGAGGCGTTAAGCGAAGAGGTAACGTTTCCCCGCACGATTCTCTGGGTGGACAACGAGGATCTTCTGGTACGGAAAAAAGAAGATTACAGCCTATCCAATCAACTCCTTCGTACTACGGCGATCCCCACATACCAGCGATTTTCCAACCGGTTTGTCCCGGTAACGATTCTTATGGTCGATCACCTCCGGGGACGGGTATTGGACGGGAAGTTCGTAAATGAAACCACCCACCTTACTATTTCCAGGCCCTCTCTGGAAAAACAGCCGGACAGCCTGTATACAAAAGGGTACCTCGAGCGTCTGGGTCGATAATATTTCGAGTATAGTCGAAAATAGTCTTGCCATATCAAGTATCATCGACTATAATCGAAGAAAATGGAAAGAAGAAAGGAGAGCATCGGTAGGTATATTCCCAGAGAATTATACCTTAAACGAATAGAAAATTATCTTAATACACCCATTATTAAAATTCTTAAGGGAATGAGGAGGGTAGGTAAAAGCGTTATCCTGAAATTCCTGATACAAAAGTTGATAGAGGACGGAATCCCTGAAGAGAATATTCTCTATATCAACAAAGAGTCTGTAGAATATGATGATTTAAAGAATTATAAAGATTTATATTTCTATGTCAAACAACGGTTAGATGGTTTAGATGGGTCAAAATACCTACTGGTGGATGAGGTTCAGGATATCGATGAATGGGAAAGAGCGATACTTTCTCTCTTTTCAGAAGAGTATGCTGATATTATTATTACTGGTTCCAATGCAAGCTTACTATCTTCTGATCTTGCTACCTATTTAAGTGGAAGATATGTAGAAATATCCATCTATCCGTTGACATTTAAAGAGTTTCTTCAATTTAGAAGAAATGTAAAGGATCTGGATTCGGAATTCCGTCTCTTTTTGCGGTATGGAGGCCTCCCGGGTATTCATCAACTAACATGGAAGGATGAGATACTCTTTAATTATCTAAATTCTATCATCAATACAGTATTCTATAAGGATATTGTTAGCAGATATAAAATACGAGATGTTTCTGTTCTAGAGAACATAATAAAATATCTCTTTGATAATATCGGAAATATTACGTCTGCAAAAAGAATTACTGAATACTTTAGAAACCAGAAATTAAATATTTCTGTGGATACAGTACTTAATTATATTCAGTACTGTGAATCCTGCTTTCTAATAGAGAAAGCACGACGGTTTGATATTAAAGGAAAAAGGTATTTAGAGTACTATGATAAGTTTTTTTTGAACGATGTAGGAATCCGGCATGGATTTATTGGCTATAGAGATAAAGATATAAATGGCTTACTGGAGAATGTTGTGTACAATGAACTTCGAACTCGAGGATATAACGTATCAATAGGGGTTCTTGATTCAGTTGAAGTAGATTTTATTGCCGAAACACAGAATGAAAAAAAGTATATTCAAGTATGCTCCCGTGTGAATACTCCAGAACTAGAACAACGAGAGTTTGGGAACTTGAAGAAAATCAAGGACAATTACGAAAAAATAGTTCTTTCTTTGGATAAATTCTATCCTGAAGAAAAAGAAGGAATTCGCCATGCGTATCTGATAGACTTTTTAGTGCAATAAGCATCGGGCAGAGCAAGACGTGAATGGTCCATCTTTCTTTCTATCCAAACTGTTCCCTGTTTTTATCCTGGTTGTTCTGCTTACCCGGGTAACTCCTGGTTGGGGGCAGGAAGACATTGATTCCTTATTTGAGTCTCCGGAGGCGGGAACGGTTGAAGCTACGGAAGAGGGAAGCCCGGCCTTGCCCCCGTCTTCAACGCCGGAGGAACCTGAAGAACAGCCGGAAGCTTCCCCTGCACCGGTGGATCACCTCTCTGCCTTTACCCGGGAAGCGCTCACGATTTACGGTTCCCTCTATGCGGCTGCCGGAGGGTTGGGGGGATATACGGAGCTTCCCCCGTTCAATGAACCCGCACGCATGGTCGATGACATTGATTTTTCCGGCTATGCGGAATTTTCCAACACGCTTTCGTTCCGGGCACGGATGGACCGCTATACGAGCGTACAGGGATCCTTCTTAGTAGAGTATCCGGACTTTGCCTTTACGGTAGATGAGCTATTTTTAACCTACGTACTGAAAGAGTTGTTTTTTTTCAGGATCGGGAAACAGATAATTACCTGGGGAAACGGCCGGATCTACGACGATACAAATCTTACCCTCGATGCAGAGGACGGGTATTCATTTAAACTGACGGTTCCTGTTTCCACGGCTACCCTGACAGCCGTAGTAATGGATCAACCTGCGTGGCGGTATACGGAGAATCCCGGTGCCGAGGATTTGAACTATGCGGGGCAGCTCACGGTACCGGTAGCTGGGATCGAGTTCCTGTTTTCAGGACTGTACGCTTCCAAAAGACGGCGGGATAGTGGGTTTACGCACCGGGGTATTGTGGGGCTTAAAACCACTCTCTTTACCGTGGACCTCTTTCATGAAAGTCTTCTCGATACAGAGAAGCAATACACGGCCCTTTCCGGATTTTTTAAAGAATGGAGCAATCCCCGTATACAGCTCTACGGAGAGCACCGGTACATAACAGGCCCGGATCTACCGAACGATCATCAGACATCCCTAAACTTCCTCTGGCGGGGTTTCCCTCATTCAAAACTGGATCTGGGGTTCCGCTGGAACCATGCCTGGCGGGACAACTCAGGGTACGTGGTTCCCGGTCTAAAGTGGAACAACCCGGCGCCGAACCTTACCCTTGCCTTTGCGATGCCGATCTATTACGGCGAGCCTGATTCAGTAATAGCCCCTGAGTTTAGCGACGATGTAGATTCCCGGTTTCGGAAACTATCCTTTGGCGCCCAGGCCAGTATTAGTGTAAGGTATTAAAAGAATGGAAGATGATTCCTCCCTCCTTCTTCAACATATTAGAACAGCCTGGAACTATTGTTCCTGGGGAAACCGAAGAGATACTCCCGAGGACTGGTTGCGTGTAGTGGAACATGGCACTGAAGAGGAGAAAAGATGGATCTTCGGAATATTATTTAGGGAACTCCCGGATATTTTGCTCCTGGTAAAAATATTCCGGAGGGAAGTAATCTGTCAATTTTTACAGTCCTATACAAAGCCCCTCTCTCGATCCTTCCTGGAACGACGAAGGAAAGTCCTTCGTAGCGTGATATGCGGCATCGCTGAAACTATTCCAGAACTGGACTGGATACAATGGAAATAGAACTGTTTTATCAGAGCCTGTACCGCTTGCAGGATAGTGTACTTCAGCAGGTATTTGCGGTTCCGGGGACCTTTTATCTTACGGGAGGAACAGCCTTAAGCAGGTTCTATTTTCAACATCGGTACAGCGACGATTTAGATTTTTTCAGTCATGAAGTTTCCAGTTTTGGATTTGAGGTTCGAGAGATTATACAAAGACTTTCCCATTCAGGGGGTTGCGAAATCAAGCAAGAAGTTGATAGCCGGGATTTTAAACGAATTCTGATTCAGAAGGGTGAAGTGAGTTTAAAAATAGATTTTGTAGCGGATAGGGTAAAACGAATCGGTTTCCCGGAAAAACGAGGATCTTTTCTTATCGACACTCTTAGAAATATTCTCAGTAACAAACTTTGCGCAATACTGAACCGGGATGAGCCACGAGACCTTGTAGATATACTCTGGATTTGTAGGCACCGACGATTTCATTGGCATCATATACTTCAAGAAGCTAGAGAAAAGGAAGTATTTGCCCTGGAAGATTTATTGTATAGATTGAAAAACTTCCCGCTTTCTTTGATCAAAACAGTTTCTATGATTCAGGTATATTCTGAACAGGATTGTGCCCGCGACCTGCCGGTGCTGGTTGAGAATATTCTTACATCCAGCGTCAATACCCTTGCGAATCCGGATTCTCTAAATCTGGAATAGTCTTTATAGGAGGAACGTAAATGGATGATTCTCGTATTACACAGAAAGGGGAAGCGGAAGATGAAATTGATCTCATTGATCTATTCATCGTTCTATTAAAGTGGCGCAAACTGATCGTTGGGTTACCCCTTCTTACCGCCCTGATACTGGGGATCATCCTCTTTGCACTGCCTGCTCTCGGCTTATATACCTTCCAGACGTACAATCTCCAGGCCATGGTGGCCTCGGTGCAGATTCCCCCGGCATTAAAGGATCAGATCGGGCTGGATATTCCGGGATTAACCGCTTCCTATGCCCAGGAGTTCAAGACCGTAATGGATACAATTATCCGATCAAACCTGAAAACGGATGGATTACCCCACGATCCCCAGAACCTGGAGTTCAGAACCTTTGTGCTGAAAGGGTTCATCGGGAAGCAGTACAAGGTTACGGCACAGAAGGAAGGAGTGCGGCTGGAAATCAAAAGTAAGGATCGGGAAGGGGGAAAGAAATTTCTGGAAGAGATGTTGAAGCAGGTGGATCTCCGCCTCCGGAACGAGATAGCCGAACGATCCCGGGTAGTGCATCAGTCGATGGAGGAGTTATACAAGGAAGCGGGGCCCCAATCGATCCTTTCCGATACGGTAAAGCAGTTAATTACAGCAAGCCGCACCTATAGCACCGGGGAAATACCTATCCTGGTAACGGTTACCGAGCCGGAAGTGTTTCTGGAAGCACAGGGGAGATCCACGATCGTTATCGTGGGAGTGGTGGCCGTGTTCTTTCTC
>JAGODW010000155.1 GCA_017998025.1 Spirochaetales bacterium | reverse complement strand
TAGGGATTTTTGAAAATCGCCTGGATGAAAAACACTAGTTTTGAAAGAGGCTCATATTAATAAAGCTAAAATAATGAGGGATTTTCCCAGAGCAAAACCGCGGAGCAGAACCGCTCAGGATCATTTTCCGATGAAATATCGCTTCTCATCTGCATTTATGTATTCTTGTACACTATGATACCTGGAATGCATCCATGCCCCATCCTAAAATACCCAATACCTCCTAACACCTAACACCTAACACCTATAACCTATTCTATCAACTCCTGCCTGAGGTAAACTTCCCGATACATGAGAAAGTACCATTCATGCTAATTCCTATACTGGCATTCTGTTTGCACGATCCACATGAGGTAGCGCATCCGTCCTACTCCTGTTCCTGCGGCAAGGGATCCGGCGGTTGTGATGTCGAGTCCGCCTGTTTCACCGGCCTTTTTAAAGTCTTCCACTACCCGCTTCCGTATCTCCTCAGGGCTTCCGTTCCGTAAGAGCAGGGGAGGGAGATGACCATGGATATACGCTGCAGGCATTTTCTCCCGGATCAACCGAACATCCACCTCCGGGCCATAGTTTACTTCCCGGATCCCTAACTCGTACTGCTGGTCCAGAAGGTGTCCCATAGAACTGTCCGAATGTTGATACCGACGGGCGTTTCCCGGAGCAAAGGTATTGAGTACATGCTTCAGTACGGGAAAACAGTACTCCCGATAGAGGGACGGGCTAAACAGAGCGCAGTTATCATCGGTGATCCACCATCCGGGATCCGTATTTCCACTGAACTGTCGTAAAATCTGGTTCAGTTCCACCATTTTCTCTTTCAGGATATCCCGAAACCTCCGTATCAGGTCCGGGTAATCATACAACCAGAGCATAAAGGTGGTGGGCTCTACGACAGAAGTCATGATCGTTGCAGGCCCCCGGCTTCCGGTACCCAGTTTCGGCATGGATTTTCCTTCGGATTTCCATTGTTCCCACTCGTGTAAAAATGCTTCTGGGAAACACCAGGAGCGTATTTCCGTCTTTTCCGCTGCATCGAGGATTCTGGAAAACTCTTCTGGATCCTCCGTTGCAGGAGTAAGCCAGGGAGTGGCGCCTTCTGTATAGGTAAATTCACACTGGAAAAGATTCTCGATCCGTTTCGGTGCATACTGCCAGGTGTCTTCCTCAAAAAAGGTTTTTCCTGCGTACTGCCGGGTGATTTCATTTGCCTGTTTATGTACCGAGTCCCGGTAAGGTTTATCCTGGTAATATCGAAGGGTAGAAGGAAGGGAAAGAAACTCAAACAACCAGTGATCGTCCGGAGAAAAAGAAAGCGAACACCGGCGTTTTCGGGGTGTAAAGCCTTCACATTCTGCGTTCTCCTTCCAGAATGCTTTAATATCCAGTTCTTTTGTTAATTCGAAGAATTCTTGCTCTACCCTATCCATGAAGTATGTTTTACCCTTTCTCGATTCAAAAGAGAAGGGGGATAAAACAACAAGGCCAGCCCATCCGCTGATAAGCCGGCCTATGCTTGAACAATTGAAAAGAGGTTAGAACTTCAGATAGAACCGTGCCAGAAGGTATACCACGTTGGTTTTTGTCTGGTTTGTTCCCATGAGAGGCCACCGGTAACCCACTTCCAGTTCCATGGGGATGAAAGTCTTGGTGAAGAACAGACCCACAGCCGGAGTTACCGCGAGGATCGAAGAGGCGGAATCGTCTACCGTATCTCCTTCAATTTTATAATCGGGTGAAAACTTGTAGCTGAAGGGTAGGAAGGCTTTGAAGACCATTCCGTCTGCTACAGGTGCCCAATACTGAGGCTCGATTTCCAGGGTTAGGTCATACCCCTTGGCAACCTTATTGTCGTCCCCGAAATTGACACTGTCGTTCACCGTTTGTTCCGGATAAAAGATGAACTCGCTGTAGAGGTTCACGAAGAATTCCGGGGTGAAGTTATAGTCAAAGTAGAGGCGGGTCCCGATCCCCCAGAGGTGGTTATCCGGTTCTTTAGCAACAAACTCATCATCTTCAGTAGGTTTCACGTCAGATGAGCTGGCACCGGGGAGGGGTATTTTTATTCCAGGCGCAACAGAGAACCGCATCGTATCATTCAGTACCGGTGCCTTTTTCCCCACAATCTGCATCTTGGCCCCTAAAAATAGGTCAAAGAAGGAGCCCAATTTTGCCTGATCGAGGTACATCGGGATCATTGCTGGATAAGGTGGAGAGGGCAACCCTAATGCAGCCGCAGGAACAGAGGTTTTGTCAAACCCCATCGTAGACCAGATGTTCCAACCGGGGGTCCATTGAAGGGCTCCGGTGATCCAATCGTTGATCCCGTATTCAAAGGCGATCCCTATGTTGAAGTACTGAACACCGTCGGACTTTGTCCCGATAGCACTAGTAATATCCTGTGATTCTCCGTCCTCGTCCCACTGCTCATCTGCGAAGCCGTAACTGGGTACCAGGGAGATTCGAAGAACCCCTTGAGGGAGTACTAAGGCATCATCGGCAAACACGGGTAATGCCAGCACTGCCAGGATAACCAGAATCATTGTTTTTTTCATACCTGTCTCCTTGCCTGATTAAAATAAAAATAAGTACTACCTTGTATCATCAACGAAAACAGGCCAAACGTCAAGCATTTTTATCGGCCGTTGACCGAATGCCACTAGGCTTCTACATCTATCCGGGTTCCTACCGATGTGTCTGTAACTACTTCAGAGGCCGGTGCAGACGAAGAAGTGACTTCCGGCTCTGGTGCGGGGGCAGGTTCTGGATATGAGGCATGAGCCGTTTCAGGTATCAGGGGAGCCGGGTTTACGGGGTTTATTTCTTCCATAAGCAGACCTCCTCTTTAAATATAATCGAAATGATTGAGAAGATCAAAAATATATAGAGAATAGGATAGTATCTTGATGCAATTTTTTATATGGGTTGTGTATACTGATTCGTAATGGCCAGGCGTGTTGTATACGGGAAAAGTCCCTGGGGTGCGTATTTTATCGAAACCCTTTGCTCCTACTACGATGAGGGGAGGCTTCAGCGGGGCAGGACCTACGCAAATACAGGGAAAGTAGCTTCTATAACGATTTCCGGGCCGGTGATCAACGCAAAGGTGGCAGGGAATTACCGGCCCTGGTATAAAGTGTATCTCGCCTTTCCTCCGTTTACCGAAAAAGAGCGAGGTGCGGTACGGGAGTTGATCCAAAAACGGCCTGATTTGCTTTCAGCGATCCAGTGCGGGGAACTCCCGATGGAGCTGATTGCAGAACTGACAACAGCGGACATCGATCTGCTGCCCCGGAACTGGTCCCGGCTGGAGCGTCGCTGTTCCTGTCCAGACTACGGGGACCCCTGCAAGCACATGGCAGCGGTGTACTACACCCTTGCCCGGGAGATCGACCAAAATCCCTTTGGTATCTTTTTACTGCGGGGCCTCGACCTTAAAGCAGCATTTTCCCTTGAAGAGCCTGAATCCCTGCCGCCCCCGGTGGTGCTGGTTTCCCGGAAAGAGGGGGATGCCTCTTCTGAAACAGAAGCGGACATCATCCTTCGGGATAACTTCACTTCCTTTATAATTTCTCTTCTTCGTCCGGCTCCGGCTTTTACCGGGGGTGATTTTAAGATGATCCTGGCAGAGTTCTACCACCACAGTGCCCGACGGTACGAAGCAATCCTTACTGCAGGAGCGGTGAGAGGCGAAGGGGGGCGGCATCTGGCAGAAACAGAGTTTTCCCTTATCCCGGATACGGTTCCTGAAGAAGCTGAGGGGGAAATGGCCTGGCCGTCTCTATCCTTTAGTCATCCTGTCTCAGGATCGATGAAACGGACACTTCTGGAAGCGGCACCCGTCTTCCTTGCAGCAGAGGAAGGTGAAGGAACTGCTTCCTACCGGTACTTCTTCCGCCTGTACCGCCTGTTTTTCCTGATCCTCCGTGCAGGAGCATTTATCCCGGTGGTGGACCATCGGGGCAGTACGCTCCAGATACTCTGGAAACCCCTGAACTCCGTAGCGGACGTGGATCAGGCGATTGCTCAAACGGCTTCCCTGTGTCCACCCCTTCTGCGTATGGAAGAAGCCAATAGGAAAAAGCCAGGCTCCTGGGCAGACAGAAAATCCACCACCCTCTATCTGCTCACCGCACTGTGTACACAGTATGTACGTGCCTGTGGATTTCTGGATAGGCATCCGAAATACCTCGACAGTGTTGGAGAACTTTTCTTTACTGGAAAGACCCTTAAGACAACTACTGTTGCCTATCAAAGCACCCCACGGGCAATTGCGTCCTGGCTTGCCGTGCTCGAACAGAGGGCAGGGAAGTACCGGTATCGATTCGAAGTTGCAGAGACGGCGACTTCAGGCAAGAGAAGAGGGACACAATCGGCCTACCGGCTGAGTGTAGAGCTTGCTCCTGCGGAGTCCTCGCACTCGGTATCTATTGTCTGGACAAAGCTCCATAAAGCCAGGGGCCTGGAGTATGCAGTAGATGCCTTATCCTTTGCCACCCTCCTTTCCTCCTACCTCCCGGAACTGGGGGAACTACAGAAGGTGCCTTCGGTGATACTGGAGGAGGAACGGCTCCTCTTTTTCTTGCGGGAGGCTGCTCCCATCCTTCAGCGGCTGGGAGCAGAGGTGCGTGTCCCGAAAGAGTTAGGCCGGGAGCTAAAGCCCCGGCTTACGGTGGCTGCCCGGGTGAAAGGAGGGGGCAACCTGCAGACCGGTATCGGCCTGGAGGACCTGCTGGATTACAACTGGAAGATTGCTCTGGGGAACGAGTTATTTGATCTTAAGGAATTCGAAGACCTGGTACGGAACGGACGTAAGGTGGTTCGCCTTAAGGACGGATTCCTCACTCTCGATCCCCTGGATATCCGCCGTTTCCTGGAAGGTACCCGCCGCTCGCCCGGCCCTGCCGATGCGATTGCAGCATACCTGGAGCTGTCTCTTATAACCATCTCCGAGCCCACGAGA
>JAGODW010000154.1 GCA_017998025.1 Spirochaetales bacterium | reverse complement strand
ATCTGAGGCAATCGAACAGATAGAAAAGAAGCTAAAGGAGCTTCAAGAAGAACCCTCCCCCAGAATGGAAACGATCCAAACACGGGCTTTACTCCGTGCGATTGTAAGTACTCCCCTCATACGATCGACCTACCCGGATCTTCTAGAATCTGTTGATAAGGCTTTTGAAGAGTATGGAAGATACGAGTATAGAAAGGGAGAGCGGGAGGCATATCTCTCGCTCCTCGCCTTTCTCCGCTCCCTCGAGGCTTCTGCCCCGTAACCTGTGTGCTGAATTTTAGGGGTAGGTGAAGGGTTCGGAATCGGCCGGGATAGATTGATACGTATAAGAGGCAGTTTTCGCCTCTGCAATAATCCGGTAGCAGTGTTTAGAGTCTATATCTAATAACTCTGGATCAGGGAAGGTTTTACCTGTAATTCCGGTTGCTTTCTGCACAAATTCGCTCCCTGCATCGGAACGGAGAATGGTAAATGTAACAGAGGGAATACTCTCATAGCCCCAGGATACCGTTGCCGTGAACTTCACCGGGTTTATAGATGTTTTCTCAATTGAGATGTTTACCGGTTTCGGCGGACGTATTGTTACAATTACGTCGGCTGTCCTTTTCTCAGCATCCATTACCCTTATTTTCACCCTCCCGATGGAAGTACCAGCCGTGTATTTCGGGGGATCGCCGGAACTATCGACAGAACCAGGGGTAGCTTCATAAGCCAGATCATCCGAAATGACGGCAAAAGTATATGGTTTTTCCCCGCCGTCTGGATAGAGCAAGGTCGTTTCACCTCTTTCCAGAATCGCCTTCTGGATATCGAGGATCAGGTTGGACGGTGTTGTACCTGGAGCGTTTGGCAGGTCTACACTGAACTGCTCGAGTAGAGCATACTCATCGCATCCAGAGAGGAGGGGGAACCAGCAACACACGATTAACATATAAATTATCCTATAGATAAATCGATCTATGGGTTTCATTTTCATGTTTACAACCTCCTGCCTAGAAGAAATACAGGAGTAATACTCATAATTAGTACATCTGGATCAAATACCACGGTATACCGTACATCGCTCCCGGCAATGAATCCTTTCCCTATCGAAAATTGAAAATACATACCTGCATCTGCATAGGGAACTGTCTTATGGAGGGATTTCCCGTCATCGAGAATCGAAAGTACGGCAGCGCCTCCTGAAATAGAAAAAGCAACGTGAAAAAGTTTTTTTAAGGGTATGCCGAGTTGTACATTGGGACCTATCGTGCTTATTCCCAGAGGCCCCCCCTTAACATCGGCATTGTTGAACATCCTGGAAAACGTTGCCCGTACGCCCAGTGCAATGCTCCAGGTTTTTTTCGGAATCATGATATCTGCGGTAAGTGCGCCGGTTACTCCATAGTGCATGTAATCTGTAATCTCGCCCAGAAGCACTAAGCCTCCCCCTCCTAGAGAAACTTCGACGCAGGGTTCTGAAGGCCAGATTATTTCGGGTACTATTAATTCGGGCAAAACACCTTCGATTTTTGCTTCTTCATTCGGTTTGGGACTTAATCCAGCCTGTTGTATAAGTGTCCGCACCAGAGAAGAAACTCTTTCTTCCAGAGAATAATCCAGGGGAAACGTTTCTTCCCGTTCCGCCAGGACTTTCGTAAGATCCTTTACAGGATAAAGAGAAAAACGTACTTCCGCTTTCAGTTCATCCAATCTATATTCTATTTTAAGGACAAAATTCGGGTTATCAGATATTCGTGTACTGGTGAATCCGGCTTTTGTCAGTTCAACCCCTGCAGTCAGGTACAAAATATCTTCAAAACCTTGATCAGGGTTAATCGATTTAAATTGATGTAAAACAACCTCTTCTGAGAATATTTCAAGCCGCATCAGCAGCAGACACGAGAAAAGAAGTATTCCTTTAGAAAGCCTATGGTAAAAAATCATGCTTCACCCGATATATAACTCAATTTACTACAATGTCAGGTATTTTCCCAGAGAGATACTGCCGGTTGTTTTTAATGATACTCCTACTATCTATCAAAATTTCATAAAAATTACTTGAGAAGTTTGAAAAACGGCTTTATCATAGAATCTAGACCCAATTTAAGGGTAAGGAATAATTAACTACTTTGAGGAGGACATACATGAAGAACCTCGCACTCTGCTTGATTCTAATGGGGGTAGTCGCAGGGGCACCTCTTTTTGCCCAAACCGTGATAGCCCAGGACGATTTCTCAAAACTAGGAGATTGGAAACCTGCTTACGGTACCTGGAATGCGAATGGTGCCCTTGTTCAGTCGAGCATAAAGGCAGGAATGGCACGAATCGATAAGCCTCTTCCCCAGTCGGGTGTGTATCTTCTGGAGTTTACCGCTAAGTATATTGACGGTGGATATGCAGATGCTAAAGCATACGCTTCCGGACCGTATCATGGCGGGTTCGGAATCCATATTGGTGTAGACAAGCCAGCCCCGGGCAAGGCATGGGGTAATGGAAAATCCTACCTCCTCTGGATAAACTATGATGATACCGTGCCTGCTACATCTGTACACTACGGGTTGCGGGCTCAGGTATATCAGAGCACAACCCATACAAAAATGGAATTAATGCCTGACTCCAGCGTTGAAATTTTCCCCAGGGAAATTGTTCTGCAGAATTTGAACTACCTACAGTATCCGCTTCCAATAAAAATGCGTGTAGACACGAATACAGGCGAAATTCGGGTATATGATCCCATGCAGGTAGGTTTTTACTATTATTTTTATCTGGATCCAAAACTCCTTAAAGGTGCTTATGTAAGTTTCCGGACAAATAAGCTCAGCATGCAGTTTGACGACTTCAAAGTTACGAAACTACAGTAGCCTCTAAGAAAGGCCGTCTGGATATTCATTCAAGACGGCCTCTTATTCTTGATCCACCTATCTACTAAGCACTTTCTTTAATAAGTTGAGCAAATTCATGTTCTTCGATCGTTTCTGATTCCAGTAAGCGGGACGCCAGTTTCTCCAGAAGCGGCCGTTTTTCTTCCAGCAGTTTTTTTACTTGTGCATACCGTTCATTCACAATAGAAGCAATAGTCTCGTCGATATAACTCTGAGTCGCATCGGAATAATCCCGGTACATTTGGGGAGCCTCTGCCGTAGGGCCTAAGAGAGCAGGCTGCCGCTGATTAAGAGCCACATTTCGGAATTTGGGACTCATTCCATACTCCGTTACCATCCGTTTCGCAATGTCGCTCACTTTTACCAGATCATTTGCCGCTCCGGTAGATACCGTGCCAAATACCAATTCTTCCGCTGCTCTACCTCCCAGAAGGGTGTCGATACGGCTGTACAGCTCCTTCTCTGTCATAAGAAACTTATCCTCCGTCGGAATCTGCAACGTGTATCCCAGTGCACCGATTCCCCGGGGTACAATGGTAATTTTCCGAACCGGATCGGCCCCCTCAGTAAAAGCTGCAACCAGAGCATGCCCTGCTTCGTGGTAAGCAACGATTCGTTTCTGATCGGGACTTATCAGCCGGTTCTTCTTCTGGAGCCCCGCAATTACCTTCTCGATCGCCTCAGAAAAATCAGCCTGTGTAACCTCACTCCGGCCATTCCGAACTGCCAGAAGGGCCGCTTCGTTTACCAGGTTCGCTAAATCCGAACCAACAAATCCGGGAGTATCCCGGGCTACCTTATGGAGGTCTACATCCGGGGCTAACTTCACACCCTTAGCGTGGATTCGTAAAATTGCCTCTCTACCAGCTAAATCGGGACGATCAACCAGTATCTGCCGATCAAACCGTCCTGCCCGTAGCAGAGCGGGGTCCAGGATTTCGGGCCGGTTCGTTGCTGCCAGGATAATTACTCCGGTTCGGGAATCGAATCCATCCATCTCAACCAGGAGCTGGTTAAGGGTTTGCTCCCTCTCTTCGTTGCCGCCCAGTACATTAACCCGGCTTTTTCCAATGGCATCCAATTCATCAATAAAAATAATACAGGGGGCTTTCTCCCGGGCTTGCCGAAACAGATCCCGCACCCGGGCTGCTCCAACACCTACGAACATTTCCACAAAGTCGGAACCACTGATCCGGAAGAAAGGAACTCCTGCCTCTCCTGCCACTGCTTTTGCCAGGAGAGTTTTTCCGGTTCCGGGGGGACCTACAAGCAGCACGCCTTTCGGAATTTTCCCTCCGATGCGGGTGTATTTTCCCGGATTCTTCAGGAAATCCACCACCTCCATCAACTCTTCCTTGGCTTCATCACAACCGGCTACATCGTTAAAAGAAACTCCCGTGGTCCCTTCCGCTACAATAGCCGCCCGGTTCCTTCCTAAAGCCAGGACATTGGAGCCCATGTTCCCCATTCGCTGAAACATAAGTCGCCAGATGAAAAAAAAGAAAAAGAAGGGGACTACCCAGGTTAAAAGAAAATTGATAAAAGCGTTTCCTTTCTCTGATATCTTCATATAGGAAACGCCCTTTGCATCCATCAACTGGATAAAGGTGGGATCATTTATCGGCACGGTTCGATATACTTTTACGCCACTGCCCCGTTCTCCCGTACTTTCAGTGAATCCGTAGTAAAAATTTTCTCCCATCTGAACTTTTACTATTTCTCCCTGCTCTATTTTCTTCTTGAAGTCGCTAAACCCAACGAGGGATTCAGGAGCAGGAACGAATAGACTGTTTATCAAGAGCAATACAAATAGAGTAATAAGAAAGTACCAGAGGGAAAACTTGAACTGCCCCTTGTTGGGCATTCGGAATAGAGGGCCGAACAGATCAGGATCCTTACAGGTTCCCTTTTCCCAGCAGCCTTCCTCCTCTTTCTTCTTTTCGTCTTCTTTTTTCTTAGCCATACCTATTTCTCCTGCACAAATAGATACTATAAACATATCTAATTTCGATTCAGTGGTCAAAGCGGCTCTTCAAGTAAGCAAATGAAACAGCGGTGTCCTGAACTGTTCTACCCACCCGGCAAGGTGGATAGAACAGGATAACCAGTATATTAG
>JAGODW010000153.1 GCA_017998025.1 Spirochaetales bacterium | reverse complement strand
ATTACGATCGGTAAATAGGTTGAACGACCTGATCGACGGGGTACGCATTGAGGGGGAGATGATCCTCAATGGAGACCCTATCTACAGCCCTGAAGTGGATGTAATCGAACTACGAAAGAGGATGGGGATGGTTGCACAGAAACCGAATCCCTTTCCTATGAGCATTTATGAGAATGTCGTGTTTCCCTTAAGAATCGACGGAGTGAGGGATAAACAGCTGCTGGATCAGGTCTGCGAACAGTCCCTCAGGGGAGCGGCTCTGTGGGATGAGGTAAAGGATAGGCTGAACCAGAGCGCGCTGAGTCTCTCCGGTGGCCAGCAACAGAGGCTCTGTATTGCCCGCGCTATTGCTGCAGAACCGGAGGTTCTTCTGATGGATGAACCTGCTTCTGCCCTTGACCCTATTGCGACCGCAAAGATCGAGGAACTGATTCATCAATTGAAAGGGGATTATTCGATTCTTATTGTAACCCACAACATGCAGCAAGCGGCACGGGTAAGCGATTACACGGCTTTCATGTATCTGGGGCATCTTGTGGAGTACTCACCTACGGCTGTGGTATTCGTTAAACCTCTCTTGAAGGAGACAGAAGCCTACATAACGGGCAGGTTTGGGTAACCTGGGAAAATGGGAACGTAGTTCCCATGAAGTAAAGAAAATATTTATATTTATAGGAGAAGCTGCATGAAAGAGAAGACAATCCAGAATAGGTTATGGGGATTGGTAGCAGGGGTGATTCTTTTTGTTGGATGTGCAACAACCCAGTCTACTAAAACCGATACGGCTCCTGCTCCTGGAGTTACTCCCAAAGGGGAAGAGAAACCGGCAGAACTGGATGTTTCTACCTACCAGAAACCAGGATTTGCCGTAGCTACGCATCAAGGCAGACTGTGGGTGTTCAAAGAAGGATCTAAAGAATATGAAAAATTCAAAAGCCAGGGAGAGCCTGCCTATCAAGTGACCAAGGTCGGGGCACTCCCGGGAGGAATCACCGTGAAAGCTCCTGATACTGTTACTCTCTATGAATACCTGACTTACATTCCTGGTTTTTTTAACAAGATGGTGGATGACCGCCTTTGGATATTCAAAGCAGATTCCAAGGAATTGGAAGAGTTCAAACAATCAGGGGAACCTGCGCGCCAGGTGGTAAGACCTGCGGGAGGCCCTTTCGAGATAACCCTTAAAGGCCCTGGTACGGAAATTCTTGATGAGTATATGTCCTCCTGGGAGAAAGCGCAGAAAGCAAATTAGCTTTTTTATTAACCTTGCTAATTTATAAAAGATAGGGTAACAGGGATAGAAGGTTCTCATACGCGAACGATCTCTGTTGCCCTTACTTTTTATATTGACGAGGCGGAGGGAAAAAATGAAACTTGCGTTCAGTACTCTTGGATGTCCTCTCTATTCAATTGATGAAATCATAGCAATGGCTGAAAGGAATCAATACGAAGGGGTCGGGATTAGAACGGTAAGGGGAAAATCGATGCTTACAGATCTCGAGGAATTTTCTCCGAAAGGCATTGCCGAAACAGCAAAGAAATTCAAAAAGGCAGGGCTTGCCGTGAGCTGTGTCATGTCAGGAGTTAGATTCACTTCACCTGAGGCAGAAGAACGGAAAACACAGCTAAAAATTGCTGAGGCATATATCGAGATCGCTGTTTCGCTAGAGTCGCCGTATGTTCGAATATTCGGGGGTCCTATAAAACCAGAAATGAATGAAAAAGAAACTCTGGATAGGATCATTGAAGGATTTAGAAAGGCGGGCGATCTAGCTCAACGGCAGGGTGTCATGTTACTGATAGAAACGCATGATTCATTCGCTACCGGAAAGAAAACCCGCGCACTTCTTGACGCAGTGGCACATCCAGGAATTGCTGTTGTCTGGGACATTCTGCATACGATCAGATCCGGTGAGACCCTGACAGAAACATGGGATGCGGTGGGAGATTGGGTAAAAGATGTGCATATCAAAGACTCCTCGAAATTCTCACCAGAATCATTCAATCTTAAACTGCCTGGAAAAGGCATTCTCCCGATACCTGACGCTGTTAAACTTTTACGGGAAAAAGGATGGGACGAATGGCTCACTTTCGAATGGGAAAAAGGATGGCATCCTGAAATAGAAGAACCAGAAGTCGCTATTCCGTTCTACGCCCATTATATGAGAACCTTGCTGAAAGAAATTCATAATGAAAGTGAAAGGGGATATTAAAGGGCAAGTGGCCCTCATTACTGGCGGTACTCAGGGGATAGGGCTGTCAGTAGCCAGGAAATGCCACTCTCTTGGAATGAAAGTTGCGGTGTGTGCTCGTTCCATTGAAGTTTTAACTACAGAATTAGCGGATCTATTTATACCTATTGCTTGTGACGTCCGGCAGGAATCGGAAGTTTCCGTGGCTGTGGATACCGTGTTTGAGAAATTGGGAAGGATTGATGTTCTGATCAATGCAGCCGGAGTTAGTATGCCGGAACCTATATCTGTGGAGAATATTCCAGCCGAAATGTGGGATACCATCATGGAAACGAATGCCCGGGGGACTTTTCTCTTTTGTAAAGCAGTTCTGTCACGAATGAAGAAAAAAGGCTATGGCATCATAATCAATATTCTTTCTACAGGAGCATACCGTGCAACTCCCGGGAATGCTCCGTATAGTGCTTCTAAATTCGCTGCCAGGGCTCTTACGGAAGCTCTGATTGAAGAAACGCGAGATACGGGAATCAGAGTGTCTTCAATCAGTCCCGGTCCGGTAGCGACAAATATCTGGTCCCATAAGAGCCGAATTGTGAGTGATGAAGAGAAAAGAAGAATGCTTAAGCCCGGGGATATTGCAAATATCGTGGCTTTCCTTTGCCTTCAGCCGGATTATGTGCATATCGACAATATTACGGTAACACCGAAGTTCCCAAAAAGTTGAGTGTGCTATACTCCTAATACTTTCAATCAGAACGAGTTATCTGTGCTTGTGGGATATGTGCTAAGAATTATTGTAAATAAAATATACTTGACATATTAGCTATATCTGCTATAGCATCTATACCAGATATGTCATCCGATGCCAATCTCTATGAATCTATAGAAACAGGCTCTTTAGAGTCGGATCCCTTTCTCACTTCAGCGGAACGTGTATACCGAATTCTCCTGCAGAAGATTATCAAAGGTGAATTCCTGCCTGGAACCCGGTTGCCCCGAAGAAAACTGGCAGAACTTACAGGGGTAAGTCAGATCCCTGTCCTGGAAGCGATGAAACGGTTGGAGCAGGACGGCCTTGTAGAGTATCGAGCCCGATGCGGATGCATAGTTGCTATTCCAACAGCGCATAAGATTCTGGACATGTATGCCCTTCGAGAAGCCATCGAATGCCAGATAGCAAGGATACTCTCCCAGAGAATCACTCCAGAGCAGGGTCAGGTTTTGCTTCAAAAAGCAGAACACCTCGATTCCATTTTATATACGGATTTGGAAGAATCTTACGTTTCAGACCTCCACTATAGGTTTCACATCCAGTTAGCGGAAGCTACCGAATACGAGTCTCTGATAAATCAGCTACGCAAAGCGAACTTACTATGGCTTCTCTGGCGAGGAATCCATTCTAAACGTGAACAAAAGGTACCTCCTAAAGATTCCCATCGGGAACTGATGCAAGCCATCTTAAGCAAGGATTCTCAGAAGGCAGAGGAAACCATGCGCACCCATATTCTGGAGGCTAGAGGCCCTATGCTGGAGGAGTATGGAGTCAAAACGATATAAGAGTCTGGAAAAGAAAAAACTCAAAGTTATTACAAAGATAATGGTTGACTTTTTAGCAGGAGGAGGGGCTAACCATGAATAAACCAGAAGAACTGATAAGCCATTTTCAGTATTGGGAGAAGACAAAGGATATCGTGGATACTCTGATGGATGTAATGCTCAACTATAGGCAGAGTGGTCATCCCGGAGGCTCACGGTCTAAAATGCATGCTTTTTTAACAACTCTGTTAAGCGGTGCCATGCGGTGGGACATTCGGTATCCTGAAAAGCGATTTGCCGATCGTTTCGTGCTGGGAGCCGGGCATACGGTACCTATGGTTTACTGTACCCTGGCTGTATTGAACGAAGCTCTGAATCTTGCGTATGAAAAAACAAAGGATAGGCGGTTCTGGAATCCTCAAAAACCGGAGAGGATCCTCCTATGGGAAGACCTGCTGAAATTTCGCCGGCGGGGCGGCTTGTCTGGGCACGCTGAGTTTGCCGGGAAAACCCTGTTCTTAAAGTTCAATACAGGACCCTCTGGTCATGGTAGTCCGGCAGCGGCAGGAATAGCCCTGGCATTGAAGAGAGCCGGGGTGGATGCAAAAGTTTTTATCATGGAAGGAGAAGGAGGGTTGACGCCGGGCGCTACTCATGAAACGGCGAACTCTGCCTGGGGATTGGCGTTGGATAATCTCCACTACCTGGTCGATTGGAATGACTTTGGAATCGATGATCATTCGATAAGTGCAGTGGTGTATGGAACGCCGAAAGAATGGTTCGGATCCCACGGGTTTCAGGTATTCGGAACTGAGCAGGGTTCCGACTGGGAATCCTTAAGTAAAACTTTTTATGAAATGCTGACGTCGCAGAATCCTGGCCGGGCTCCCCAGGTGCTCTGGTTCAAAACACGTAAAGGGAGGGGCTATGGAAAGTATGATTATGCTTCCCATGGTGTTCCGCATCCTTTGAACAGTGAGGCTTTTTGGGCATCCAAGAAGCCGTTTGCAGAGAAGTATGGTGTGCAATTCAAGAATTTTGGCGGGCCGGCTCCTGAGGATCCTTTAGAATTAGCAAAAGAGTTTCGGGCGAATCTGGAAGCAGTGATTACTGTTCTGAAAGAAGATCCGGATCTATACCTGTATTTAGCCGAGCGTCTTATAGCCCTGGGAGAGAGCGTTCCTTCAGAAGCGAAGGGATTCAGGTTGGGAACAAAAGGAAAGGAACGTACACCCTTCGTTGATCCGCGTATTTTTGATGTGA
>JAGODW010000152.1 GCA_017998025.1 Spirochaetales bacterium | reverse complement strand
ACGGGTAAAAGTGGTATCACTCCCATCCAGAAAGACAGGCTTTGCATAGGGTTGAATTTTGGCCATCCGCTCCATCGCCTTCTGCATGAAGGCCCCCTTGGGAAAGAGCTTTACATAGTGATAATAGGCATAGTAAGCGAGGTTGTATTGATTCTGTTTCGCATAGTATTCGGCCACTTCAAAAAGATGGTTAGGATCATTTTCCCGGCTGGCCTTATTGGTAAGCCGGGCAAGGGCCTCATCCAGGTACCGCATCCGTCGGGAGAAACCTTCAATGATTTTCATGGCCACCGGGCTATTCTTTTCAATGAGAAGCCCGTACTGATCTCGATGTACAGAAATCAAGGAAACATCGGTAAGGGCCTGGGCTGTCTCAATATGGCTGTGGGAGGACATAGTGGACACAACTCCAAAGAAATCGCCGGGTCCTAGAATATTCCCCCCCTCCTCCTCCACAACTTCTACTTCTTTGCTGATTCGAATTTTTCCCGATCGAACAATGTAGAAATTATCCGCCCTTTGTTTCCCTTCAACAATAATATAGGCATCCTTATTGAAGTTAACGATGGATAGCTGTAACGGATTACTCATGGCTCATCCTAATCACGTTTAAAAGTATAGGTGCCCCCCTATCCTTTGTCAATGAAAAGGCTCTCCGGATATTACGGCTGTGTAAGCGGAAACTGCGCCGATAGGGCTACCACCTTATCGGCAATATCGGAAAGAACTTTTTCATCATGGGGATGCTTCAGCACATCTAAAATATACCCCGCTATCATTTGCATTTCAGCTTCTTTCATGCCGCGGGTTGTTAGCGCCGGAGTTCCTATCCGGATACCGGAAGTAACCAGAGGACCCCTGGTATCGAAAGGAATTGTATTCTTATTTACAGTAATATTAGCTCTGTCCAGAAGTGTCTCCGCTTCCTTGCCCGAGAGGTTGAAAAGGCTTACATCCATCAGAAGGAGATGGTTATCCGTTCCTCCAGACACGAGCCGCGCCCCTCCTTCCTTCAACGTTGTAGAGAGGGCCTGCGCATTTTTCAGGATCTGCTCCTGGTACGACTTAAATCCCGTTTCCAGAGCTTCCTTAAATGCAACTGCTTTTCCTGCAATCACATGCATTAACGGCCCTCCCTGTACTCCGGGCATTACCGTTCCATCCAGAACTTCCGACCAGAGTTTCATCCTGCCGCTTTTCGGAGCAGTAATCCCCAGTGTGTTTTCCCCATCCTTTCCGATGAGGATCAATCCTCCCCGGGGCCCTCGCAGAGTCTTATGGGTAGTGGAGGTTGTAAAATGGGAATAAGGAAGAGGAGAAGGATGAAGCCCTACGGCAACCAAGCCCGCAATGTGGGCCATATCCGTCATGAAGAAAGCCCCCACCTCATCAGCGATTTCCCTAAACCGCTTAAAATCGATAATCCTTGGATAGGCCGATGCGCCGGCAATGATCAGCTTCGGCCTGTGTTCCCGGGCTAATCGAGCCACCTCATCGTAGTCGATCGTTTCCGTGTCCCTTCGCACACCATAGCTTACGATTTTGTAGAAGCGGCCTGAAAAATTCACCGGCGAACCATGAGTTAGATGTCCTCCATGGCTCAGGTTCATCCCCAGCACCGTATCTCCCGGTTCCAGAAGGGTAAAATACACCGCCATGTTGGCCTGTGCTCCCGCATGGGGCTGAACATTTGCATGATCGCACTGAAACAATCTGCAAGCCCGTTCCCGGGCCAGGTTCTCTGCAATATCCACGTATTCGCAGCCCCCATAGTACCGCTTCCCCGGGTAGCCTTCAGCGTACTTGTTTGTCAGGACAGAACCTACCGCTTCCATTACAGCTTTGGAAACAAAGTTCTCCGATGCAATGAGTTCCAGTTTTTTCCGTTGTCGGCCTTCCTCCTGGAGAATGGCACTATATAATTCGGGGTCCTTTGCTTGTAGATCGTTCATAGAGGTAGTTGTGAATGAAAAGAAGAGCGGTGTCAATACGGAAACACTCCGTCTATCGGCTTTTCGATCGGTCAGCGGGCAGCAGGTAAAAAGCGGATCCATAGGGAGGAATCTCTTCCTGCCATTCTTCCGTTGAGTCGGCATATTTCGATTCAATCTCTATAGGTTCCACCCGGTACTTTTTTTTCGTCTTCTTTTTCCCCCATTTCTCCACCAGATCCGGTTCTACCAGAACTCCATTTAGAAAAATATGGCGGGAACAAAGATACTCTTCGAAAAGCAACTTTACCTCTCCGGGATTGTTGAGGATAGTAATGCCAGCTAATTACATCCTGGACAGACGCTGCTCCCCTCTTCGTTAAAGAAGGAATAATCGGATTAAGTTCTCCCAGAAAAGGCCAGACCGCTGAAGCAGGGCCTATAGCTCTTGCCGTTGGATGGAGTTCTCGTATCATGCGGGAAAACCGCGTGAAATCTTCTGTATACTGCCGCGCAGACACTTTCCTTCGGAATCCTTCCAGGAAAGGGTATCCATTAATTTCGTTTCCTAATTCCCAACCGTAAATCGGAAAATTCTTTTTTACCGCATAGGTGATAAGTCTTCGGGCATTTTGTTCCATCCATGCACCCCGTTTGTCCCGATCCGACCATCCACAGCTCAGAGTAAATACAAGACTTCCCCCTGTCTTCTTAATAAATCCGTTCAGCCGGTTCCATCTTTTTTTCTTTAAAACCAAATCATACCCTGGTTTCGGCACCTGCTCCTGTTTTAATTGTTTCTTGTGTTTCTTTTTTCGCAAACGGTAGTATACCCGGTCTGCTTCTGTACCTCCCACCCGAATTAGAAAAGGACTTAGGTATTTACTCCAATGGATTAGCGCAGGATTCTTTATATCCAGAGGATCTACCGTACTGACAGAAACTCCCCGTTTCATTCCCTTTTCTTTGCTCCACCATTTCCCTCCCAGCAAGAATGAAATATCGATGGTGAAGGAAAGAAACGTATCCGGTATACAAAAAAGCTTCTCTTTAGGTTTTTCGATCTTACAGGTAGAAGGGAAAGATAAAAAATTCATTACTTTTATACCTGATGTATTATAAAAATCTTCTACTATACAGACTGGGTTTCACTCCAATTTGGCAAGATACGTTATCAATTGTTTTAAAGAATACTTCAAGTCTTTTGATTAGTTTTTCCGTTCCATCCTCCACGGTAAATCCGGTAGGTAAAGGGGACAGTTCCTGGCAGCTTGGATTTGAAACGAAGGTTAAAAATCGGGGTAAATCCTTTTTCAAGTTTCGGAGCGTGCTTTTCATTCCTCTTCCGGTTTTTTCCAGCATTGATGCATTTACGGTTTGCTCCCACTGTCCTTGTTGAGGCAGCACCAGAATCGGTTTCCCCAGCCTGATAGCTTCGGCAATGATCTGATGTCCTGCAGAGGAAATAATTCCAGTACAACCCGCCAGGGCATCTTCAAAATTGGATCCCGGTTGAGGGAATACTCTATAGGGAATGGGAGATAGTTCTGAGAGAATCCGAAGTACAGGTTCTCGATACGAGGGCTTTAAGGACAACAGCAGAAACCCTTCATCCCTCACGGGATGGGTAAACAAGTTCGGTCTAAAAAGAGGCCCCACATCTCCGTAGAAAAAGGAAACATGGACTCGTTCAGACCAGGGGCCCTCTAAAAACCAACAAACCAGGGACGGAATCAAGCTCCTTGGATCATAAGGAAACTTTCTTCCTATAATCCCAGGGTGATTCATCTGAAATACGGGGATTCCAGAAACTTTTCCTGCCCAGGCAAGGTACGGATCAAAATCACTTATAATGCATTGAATCCGTAGTTCCTTTAGTTTTTTTGATAGAGTGTGTACATTCCTGGGAAACTGCAAAAGGGAAGGAAGAACTGCCCGGGCAGTTCTTCCCCAGTGTACAGAATCCCCCACTTTTACAAAGGAAAAATGAGGTAAGGGAATGCCGTGAAATCCCGGGATTTTTTCTCGTAGAAAGCCATCCAGGTGAGGCGGTACAAAAAAGTATACCTCATTCCGTTTCTGTAATGCCGGAGCCAGCGCGGCCAACCGGGCAGCATGACCCAGCCCTTCCCCTGCACAGGATACTGCGATTCTCATGCTCTTTATTGCGACGTCCTGATGTAAATGTTGTATGAAATTTTTATGAGAAATTTGTAAAAGCAATCGCCAGAGGATGTACCGCAGAACGATTTATTCTGCTCGAATTCTATACACTTTTTCTTCTTTACGATATACTTTTTATCAATTTTGCGTTTAGTAAAACCATGCAGTTATTCATCGAGGAGGGAAAGAAAGGAATTGTTCAAACGGGTTAAAGGCCAGAAATTGAAACTTGAAGGATTTAACAACTTAACTAAATCTCTCAGTTTCAATATCTACGATATCTGTTACGCTCGTTCAAAGGAATCTCAGATCGATTATTTAGAGTATGTAGATGAAGAGTACAACTCAGAGCGTCTTCAGCAGATCGTAGAAGAAGTGTGTCGGATTATCGACGCAAAGCTGGTGAACATTTCCACTCAAGATTATGAACCCCGGGGAGCCAGCGTAGTAGCTTTAATCAATGAAGGGCAATCTTACATGGAAAAGTTGATCTATGAAGGTCTTCTAAGCAACAAAACAGGAGAATCTCCCCAAAAACTGGTAGCCCCCGGATTGATCGGTCATTTAGATAAGAGCCACATCACCATTCATACCTATCCGGAGCATAATATTTCTACAGGAATCGCAACATTCCGGGTCGATATCGATGTTTCTACCTGCGGAATGATCTCGCCCCTCAACGCTCTACATTATTTAATCGGAAGTTTTGATTCGGATGTGGTACTGATGGACTATCGGGTTCGAGGCTTTACCCGGGATTCCCGGGGGAAAAAAATATTTATTGATCACGACATCACATCCATCCAGGACTATATATCCGAGGATGTTTTGTCCGACTACCTGGCTTACGATATAAATATCATCTCAGACAATATCTTCCATACAAAAATGAAAAAGAAAAACATTAAGCTGAGGAGCTATCTTTTCGGACCAGAAGTTGAGCATTTGACTTCCAAG
>JAGODW010000151.1 GCA_017998025.1 Spirochaetales bacterium | reverse complement strand
AAAATACTCCGCCTCCCCTTAGAACGAGGGCTGCTGATTCAGACACAGACTCCTCCTGATTAAATTTACAGTTTTTCTGTATATTTATACATTCCATCTCAAAAAAAAACCGGCATTACGCCAGTTCGATAGTCCCTAGGGGAATCGAACCCCTATTTGAAGAATGAGAATCTCCTGTCCTAACCGTTAGACGAAGGGACCCCTCAGCTCTTCCCGGGGAGGACTCGAACCCCCACAAACAGATCCAGAGTCTGTGGTGCTACCATTACACTACCGGGAAACGCTAACAAACCACCTGTAACCTATCTAGAAAAATGCCTTTTGTCAAGGAGTGTGTGGGATAGCTCTTCGCCTCATGGAAATTTACCGTTGTTATAGGGAGAGGGGACGTAGAACCCAGACAGAACGATGTGTATCGTACGCCAGCCGCGAAGCAGGAACTTCTAGCAGCCGGCCATCCTCTCCTAAGCACTTGATAATGCCTATCAGAACATTCACTTCTACAACTTTGAACACAGTCCCCTCGTAACCGATCCGTGTCCCTTCGTTGGGCAACTTCTTTCTTTCTTCCTGGTATAGACAATGTTCATAGGCGAGACAGCAGAGCAACCTCCCACAGGGGCCGGAAATCTTTATCGAATTGAGAGACATATTCTGCAACTTTGCCATCTTTATGGACACTGGTTTCAGTTTGTCCGTAATCGCATGGCAGCAGAGTATTCTTCCACATACCCCGATTCCTCCTACTACCCTTGCCTCATCCCGAACCCCGATCTGTCGGAGTTCAACGCGTGTCTTAAAAACAGAAACCAAGTCTTTCACCAGATCCCGAAAATCTACACGGGCATCGGCAGTAAAAAAGAACAGGATCTTTCCCTCATCCAACAGATAGTGGGCAGATACCAGCTTCATGTCCAGGTTATGCTGCCAAATTCTTTCCCGGCAGAGGATAAAAGCTTCCTGTTCTTTTTTCTTGTTTTCCTCAAACCGTTTAAGATCCTCTGGAGTTGCTTTCCGAATTACATCGTATATAGTAAGATCATTTCCATCCGTATCGCGCAGGGCATACTCTTTCACTACCCCCAATACTTCTGCTAAATCTTTTCCATACCGGCTATCGACAATTAAAAACTCCCCCGGCCTATACACATTCTCCCGGGGATCGCAGAGCTCTGTTTCGCTGGAATGCAGTATTTTCACCAAAAATAAAGCCTTTTCTAGCTTTACGGTAACTACACTCCCTTCATCTTCCTGGGAAGAATCCAGTATATCATCCGCCATAGGGGTTCTCCTTAGATTAAGAAAACTTACTGAAGCAAGTCTACTAAAGCTCCATAGATCTCGTCTACACGTTTTAAGATATCCAGCTGATCCCGCTGCGTTCGCATAACTTCCGCTGCCAGCCGTTCCAACTTTTCGTCTATCACCTGAATCTGAGTGTACTTTTTTCTGTTCAAAATACCCTTAGAAGAGGTCTTCTCTTCAACTTTATAACAAATACCTACTACAAGTTTCAAGAAGTTTCTAACTGCTTCCTTATACTCCTGTACACTTCGAAGAGTCGGGTCATTCTTTAACCGTTCTCCTATCTCATGAACTGTATCGAGATATTTCTCTAGAGAATCCTGGATCTCACCCGGAGTCAACGATAAAAAGGTGGTTTGTTTTAATTCTTCTTGCTCCTCTATCTCAGATTGAATAAAGGAGAAAAAATGAGGCCGTCGAATCCTTTTGGTCTCTTTTTTCCCGGAAGATTTACGCGGCACCTGAAAAAATCCGTCAGGAAAATCTATCCTCTCCATTCTTACAGGCTTGAAACAGTTTCTGGTTGATCAGGTTGAGAAGAAACATCCTCTTTCCCCTGCATCCAGCGGTGGAAGAGGGAACCGTTCTTTCTCTCCCGGGGTTTTAGAATTACCCCCTCCCCTCCGGATATCTTTAATTCGCCGTTCAAGAGTACCCCTTCTTCTACCACCAGGCGGGGAGCTTGAATAAGACCCATTACAATTGCTGAGGAAAGAACAACCACTTTCTCAGTGGAAATAATAGTTCCACTTACTATGCCCCCAATAACAATAGAAGATGCCTCGATCTGGCATTCAGCCCGTCCTGTACGGCCGATAAATACCTTCCCCCGTGTTTTTATAGAACCTTTATAATCCCCGTCTATCCGCAGGATTCCGTTTACTGTTATATCACCTTTAAAACAAGTCCCCTCCCCTACAAGAGAGTTGAACAGGGCATGTTCGTTATCAACTGTAGAATCGCGGGTATTTAGAGCCATTTCGAACACCTTACTCTATTGGTTCTTGATTTCCGGCAGAGATATTCAAATATTTTGCAGGATCCACAACCTCTGCCCCGATTCGAACTTCGTAATGCAGGTGAGGCCCTGTAGAAAGCCCTGTGTTTCCCATAGTCCCTATTACTTGACCCTGAGAAACCTCCTGTCCCCGGTTTACAAGGATTCGTTGTAAATGAGCATACCGGGTGTAGAATCCGTATTTATGCCGAATAATGATATAATTTCCAAATCCCAGGGGTTCATAATCGATAGAAACCACTTTTCCTCTAGCCGTAGCAACGATGGGGATATTGTAACCAAATGCAATATCAATCCCCTTGTGTAAATACCACTGCCCGGTAAACGGGTGTATTTCCGGGCCAAAACGATTGGTTATACGACCTCTCACTCCTTTTACCGGCCATAGGGTAGGAATGTCCAGCAAGAGATCTTTTTGACTGGATAAAACATTCTTTAATTCTTTCAATGGATCCAGGGAAGATTCCAGTACTGTGCGGATAGATTTAATCTCATTCAGTTCCTGCAGCTGTTCGGTACTGGAAGCATTCATATTTAAGAAGGAAGAGAGATCTCCCTGCTGAATATCGGGAGTTGATGGCTTTGTAAGAGTAATACCGAGCGTTTCCAGCGTAGTAGTTAAATTTCCTTGAAACTTTCGTGCTACCCGCTGTAGCTCAGCAACTTCTTCCCGGACTAATTCAAGGTTTGCCTGTGCTGATTGGAGATTCTTTGTCTGCCGTTCCAGCACTTGTTCAGTGCTGGTATATCGGGTAGTTAAGGTGAAAAAGCCTATTCCCATCCCCCCGATTAAAAGAAAAATAAAGAGGATGGTAAATAAATTCACCTGAAAATTAAATATTCTTCGTTCTGAATGGGGGATAAGCATAACGGTGAATTTATGCCTTCCCATCCGAAACAGTTTCTCAATTCCTCCCCGGATATTCCCGATAAACCATCGACCGAAATCAATCACCCGAGAGAAAAAGCGATTTTCTAATTTTTTATAGCGATATGCAGGAGACAATTCAAGTCCTCTTACTTCCCAGTTTCAACAGATGCTCCCTGATTAACTTATCATGGTGTATTAACTTTGTCAATTTAATATTGACGGCATACATTTGTCATGGTATGGTTGAAGCAAGCTGGGTTTCCCAAGTTTCATACCATAATTTTTCAAGGATAAGACATGCATTTATTCGACTCTCATGCGCACATAGGCCTAATAACCGAAGATCAAATCGAGCAACTCATCATTGTCCAGGAAGCCCGTAAAGAGTCTGTAGAGGGAATTGTTAGCATTTGCAACAACCTCCTTGATTTTTTTCAGGTCTATGAGAATTTAAAGACAGCCTCCCATGTTTTTTTTAGTATAGGAGTAGCTCCTTCTGAAGTAGCCAACCTCCCCCAGGATTGGACACAGACGATCGAAAACGGGACTAAACTTCCTAGAGTAGTTGCCCTGGGAGAAATCGGTCTGGACTACTATAGAAAATTCGGCAATAAAGACAGCCAAATTGAGCTCTTTATTCGACAATTAGAACTGGCGGAACGGTTCAACCTCCCCGTCATAATCCACAACAGAGAAGCAGGAAGGGATGTTCTGGAAATTCTTAAGGAAAAGCTTCCTCACAGGGGCGGAGTGCTCCATTGCTACTCTGAAGATTGGAACTACGCTAAAGAAGCGTTAGAGCAGAATCTTTTTATCTCATTTGCAGGAAATGTGACGTATCGAAACGCCAGGAATCTCCATGAAACGGCGAAAAAGATGCCTCTGGACAGAATGCTGATCGAGTCGGAAAGTCCGTTCATGGTACCTGCTGTCCACCGGGGGAAAAGGAACAAACCTTCCTATCTGCACTATACAGCGGAATTCATCGCTGAATTACGGAATGAAGAGCTCGAGTATGTCACTGATGTGATATTCCAGAACTCGCTTCGGTTTTTCAATGTGATTGTCTAACCTTTTCCAGATGGGTTTGTACCATTCCATTACGATCGGTACTATCCGGATTCCCGGAAATCTCTTTCTCGCCCCTATGGCCGGCTATACCGATGCGGCATTCCGTACCCTTGCCACACGGGAAGGGGCGGATTTAACCTATACAGAACTCGTCTCCGCAGAAGGGATCATCCGAAAGAGTAAACAGACGAAACTTCTCCTTACCCGGGGGGAGACTGAACAGTACTGGGGGATTCAACTATTCACCTCTTCACCCTATGGAGCAGCCCAGGCAGTGAAACAGCTACACTGCCTCTCTCCTACCCTCTTTGATTTAAACTGCGGATGCCCCGTTCCGAAAGTAGTTAAGACCGGTGGAGGAGCTGCCCTCTTAAAGGATCCTTCCCTGATCTATGCGATTGTGCGAGCCCTGCGAGATTCTACTGAGATCCCTATTACAGTAAAAATTCGTTCAGGATGGGACAATACATCACTCAACTACCTGGAAACAGCAGACGCTGCTATTCAAGGAGGGGCTTCGATGGTGTGTCTCCATCCGAGGACACGGATGCAGGGATACAGCGGAGTATCGAATTGGAACCATATTCTAACCTTAAAAACTAAGGCATCTGTCCCTATCTTAGGATCCGGAGATCTGTTTACTCCTCAAGCCGTACAACGAATGTTGCTGGAAACCTCCTGCGATGGAGTAATGATAGCCCGCGGTGCTGTAGGGAATCCGTTTATCTTTCGGAAAGCCAGGGCGCTTCTGGAAGGTTCTCCAATACCTGAAATTTCCCTCCAGGAAAAACTAGAAGCAGCCCTTGAACATTTA
>JAGODW010000150.1 GCA_017998025.1 Spirochaetales bacterium | reverse complement strand
TGTTCGGGCCTGGAAAGAGGCAGGAGAATCCCGGGGATGGAACGTTGAATTCTATGACTCGATCTGTCCCATAACTTCCTTTCGGGAACAGGAAGCTCTTAAAAACCTTGGGACGGTTGATGTGACATTTGTCGTAGGGGATAAACTCTCTTCCAATGCTACGAGGTTATACAATACAGTACGAAAAAAGGACGAGCATACCTACTTTATCAGCAATAGGGAGGATTTGATCCATCTAGATTTGGATTTTTCCGGCTTGAAAACAGCTCAGGTAGTTTCCTCTTCTTCCACACCCAGCTTTGTAGAAAAACAGATTATAGCCTATCTGGAATCAATCTAATCCGTCATTTATTCCGGGATCGATTGTACTCGACCAATTGATAGAGTTTCTCCTTCCAGATAGGAGAAACCTTTAACAGGTCAATACACTTTCGGGATTCTCCATCAAGGCGGTCCATCAATTGATAGATCTCCGCAAGAACGCCTGATTCGCGAAGGATCGTTCGAAGAAACGAAAAGTCATCCGGGGTTAAGGAAGAAGCTCCGAAAAGGGTGCGTAACCGTTTGTGGATCGCTCCCTCTGTTTTTTGAAAGAGCCAGCACCGGAAGAGGGTTTTCTTATCTGATAGAATATCGGAACCGATGGGTTTTCCGAATTCTTCCGCATCGGCGAATATCCCCAACTCATCGTCCTTGATCTGAAAGAGGATTCCCAGATTCTCTCCCAATTTTGACATTTCCTCTATGTTCCCGGGAGAGCTCTCTGCCAGGATAGTTCCGGCCATTAGGGGAAGAGAAAAAGTATACCTCCCTGTTTTGTATCGATAGAGGGCGAGAATCTTCTCATCATTCGGGGATTCCCGGGCAACACTGTAGTACACGTCTTCCATCTGAGCGAGGCCGACATACTCTAGTTCACGGGTAAACAGCCGAAGGAGAGAGGCGAGGATAGAGGAGGGGACTTCAGTTCCACCCAGAATCTCAAAGGCGAGAAATATTGCAATATCTCCCACACAGATCCCCATACCTTCAGCAGCCTCCTGTATTTTTTCTGTTGCTAAGGGAGAAGCACTCGATTGAATCAAGGTACGGTACTGGGCATGCATCGAGGGTTTTCCCCTTCTATACAGGTCTCTGTCCATGATGTCATCATGAATAAGAAAGGCAGTCTGGAATAATTCCATGGCAGCCCCTAGACGAAGGGCTGGTTCCTCTCTTGTTCCTCCAAACATGGAGTGAGAAAAGGAGATCAACCCCCCCCGGATCATTTTACCCTGCGATACATATTCAAAAAGTCGGTCCAGAGTATCTTTTCCCCAGCGATTGATACGGGAGTAATCGGAAGAGAGGGACTGAAAATACTGTTTGCAGAATGTAGTAATATTGTTCTTGCAAGTAGATAGGTAATTGAGCATGCTACGTACATACCATATTATCTAACGCCTGTCTAATCCTATCCTGGGTACCATTAAGCATGTAGATCAGAGACCCTCTATGTCAAAAATACCTTATAATGTTCAGAAATAGGTGTTTTAATAGATAAAATAATATACAATAAGACAAATTGTAAATCATTTGTTAAAATTAATTCATTTTATATTTGAGAATGATTGACAATCCTTCAATTTTGGGTAATAATCCAGCGCATGTTGGAGGTAGGCATGGCAAAGAAGATTCGTTCTGGAGCAGCTGTCATTATTGAAACTATTGAACAGCAGGATGTTTCCTGCGTCTTTGGTCTTCCGGGAGGAAGTGCAATCCCTATATTCGATGCCCTGGTGGATTCATCCCTCAAGTTTATCCTTGCACGGCATGAACAGGGGGCAACGCATATGGCTGACGGGTATGCAAGGGTGTCGGGAAAGCCAGGTGTTGTATTGGTCACATCAGGTCCCGGGGCAACCAATACAATTACCGGAATTATGACGGCGAAGATGGATTCTGTACCCCTCGTTGTGATATGCGGGCAACAGACAACAGATAATCTGGGATTAGACGCGTTTCAGGAAGCAGATATTTTTGGAATATCCTCTCCCATTGTAAAACACAGTTATCTGATAAAGAATCCTCAGGAAATTCCGCGGATTATGAGGGAAGCTTTCTACATTGCAACTACTGGAAGACCCGGTCCTGTGGTGATAGATGTTCCTAAGAATGTGTCCAGTGCAATGATCGAACCTTCTTTTACAGAAGAGTTCCATCTACCGGGATATAAAGTTCCTTCTACCGGAGACCTCGCTGCTATTGAAGAAGCTGCACGAATGCTGGAAAGAGCGGAACGCCCGGTGATCCTTGCAGGGCGTGGAGTGGTAATCTCGGGTGCAGAGAGCGCTCTTCTCCATCTGGCGGAAAAAATGCAGATTCCTGTAACCAATACCCTCCTGGCTAAGGGCGCTATCCCTGAAACCCATCCCCTCAGCCTGGGGATGCCAGGTATGCACGGAACAGCATATGCCAACATGGCTCTAAACAACTGTGATTTAGTAATGTCCATCGGTTCCCGCTGGGATGATCGGATCGTAGGTGATGCAAGGAAATTCTGCGTAAATGCTAAGAAGATTCATATCGACATCGATCCATCGGAAATCGACAAAGTAATAGAGGTAGATTGTGCTATTGTAGGAGATGCAAAACTTATTCTAGAAGAACTAATCGGCTACCTTACAAAAGGAAAGACAGATCCCTGGTTGAGACAGATAGCCCGATGGAAAAAACTCTATCCCTTAAAATATAGAAAAGAAGGAAAACTAAAAGCGGAGCATGTAATTAAAGAGTTATACAATCTTACAGGAGGAAACGCTATTGTTACTACCGATGTGGGGCAGCATCAAATGTGGGCAGCCCAGTACTATCTGGTGTCCAACCCTCGCCATTGGGTAACCTCTGGCGGTGCAGGAACCATGGGGTTCGGCATGCCAGCGGCGATCGGAGCACAGTTTGCCGCACCGGATAAACCGGTGATTGCCATTGTAGGCGATGGCGGGTTTCAGATGACCCTCCCTGAGCTGGCTACTGCTGCTATCCACAAGCTCCCTATCAAAATACTGATCATCAATAACAAATATCTGGGGATGGTCCGACAATGGCAGAATTTGTTCTATGAAAATAGACTCTCAGGGGTAGACCTGGAGGGAAGCCCTAATTTTGTAAAGTTAGCAGAAAGCTATGGATGCAAGGGGTTCCGTATAAAGAGAAATGCAGATGTGCGGAAGGTTCTTACAGCTGCCCTGGAGTACAATGAGGGTCCTTGTATCATCGATGCAGAGGTAGAGAAAGAGACAAATGTATTCCCCATGATACCTGCCGGTGCAGGATTGGGAGACATGATTCTGGAAGCGCCTAAAGCAAAACTGGCAAAACCGGTAGGAGGTGCATAACCATGGAAACTGCAATGCCCAATATTAAAAAACATACTATCAGTCTATTGGTAAGCAATAAGCCGGGAGTTTTGATCCGTATTGCCCTTGTATTTGCCCGAAGAGGGTACAACATAGACAGTCTCGTTGTTTCTGAGTCCCCAGACCCTGCTTTTTCTACGATGAATATTGTAGCTACAGGAGACGCTCAAACCCTGGAACAAATCTTGAAACAATTGAATAAGCTTGTTGATGTGATTCATGCCCGCGACCGAACAGATGAGGATATTATCCAGAGGGAGCTCGCGCTGATCAAAGTAAGATGCGCTCCGGAAGTTCGTACAGATATTCTGCAGATCGCCCGTGCGTTTGACTGCGACATTATGGATCTTTCAGAGAAGAGCATCACGCTTCAGGTGGCAGGAAAAACGGAAAAAATCGATTCTGTAAACAAGATATTTGAACCATATGGGATCATTGAAACCATGCGGACCGGGAAGATCCTGATGGCACGAGGGGAAGAATATACTCCCTAGGCTAAAGAATTAGAAAGAAGGTTTTGTACCGTAGGCTCCCTGAATAAGCTGAAAACCTAATAGTCGGCAGTCCAGGGGGCCATTCTTTAAGGGGTACTTCTTGAAAGGCCGCAACCCGATCTGCTTTACCCCCTCTGAGTTGGCACTTAAAATCCAGGCGTCTGAGTCGGTATACCCCTGCTTCAATGTGTCTCCGATCTTCTTATAGAGATCCCCGATTGCAGGATCCCCGAGGCGTTTCCCATAGGGGGGATTCATGATTACGATCCCCTTTGTATCAGGGGAAAAGGGTGAACGGGAGCCTTCAAACGGAGCACAGGAAACAGAAATGTACTCTTTCAATCCGGCTCGTTCTATATTTCTTCGGGAAATCTCGACCGCTCCCGGATCTATATCCGCTCCCCGGATGAAATACGGGTACTCGAGGTTTTGCTGAGGCTTCCGGGCATGGGAAGCAAGGGAAGGATCTGCCTGCCCGTGAGCTCCCTCTTGAACGGTTTTTCGTATCCGTTTCCATCTATCAGGATCGAATATTTTCCATCGCTGGAAACCAAAGGATTTTCGTAGCATGCCCGGTGCAATACCTGCAGCAATGAGTCCCGCTTCTATGAGAAAGGTACCGGAGCCACACATGGGATCGTACAGAGGAATATCGGGGGTCCAGTGTATAAGCTGGAGAATTCCGGCAGCCAGAACTTCATTTAGCGGTGCTTCTATTTTTTCAGTTCGATACCCTCGCCGGTGGAGGGATTCTCCGGAAGAATCTACAGAAAACGTAGCTGTTTCCTTCTCCAGGTGAAGATGGATTCTCAGATCCGGGTCCTGACGGTCTACGGAAGGCCGTTTCCCAAATAACCGGTGAAATCGATCCACCACCCCATCCTTTACAATAAGGGATGCATACCGCGGATTTATCCCGGAAATCGACCGGGACGATGTCGAAACGGCCAGTGTTCCCTGGGGGTTGAGGAACGTTTCCCAGGGAATAGATTCTGCTTTCCGGTACAGATCCTCGTTAGAACGGAACTTCATACTACAAATTTCCCATAGTACCCGTAAGGAAGTTCGAAGAGAGAGGTTTAAACGATAGAGGATATCCATGTCTCCCCTAAACCGTACCGCCTGAGAAAGGGGAGTACTATCCAATGCACCCAATGTTTTAAGTTCTTCGGCCAGAACCTCTTCCAAGCCCGGTAACGTAAC
>JAGODW010000148.1 GCA_017998025.1 Spirochaetales bacterium | reverse complement strand
GCATTGAAAGGGGCACAGGGTGAGGAAGAGGTAGTAACCTGGCAGGGGATGAAAGAAGGGAGTGGGTATATGCCTCGCGGTGAAGCCTTGATTCACGAGGCCGTAGAGTATATCGAATCCCATTTTGGGGAAGAGATCACCCTTGAATCCATGGCAAGTCGAGAACGACTGTCCAGCTTCTATTTTAGCAAGATATTTAAACAGTACAGGGGAGTAACCTTTATCGATTATCTTACCTCGTTCCGGGTAAGCAGAGCAAAGGAACTGTTAAAAGACCCTCGATGGAGCATTAAGGAGATCAGTTGTAAGGTAGGGTATCCTGATTCAAATTATTTTACACGGGTGTTCAAGCGTTTGGAAGGTCTTACCCCTACCGAGTACCGCTGTTTAGGGGAGGGAGAAGGGGAAAGAGCAAAAATATCAAGAAAATAGCAAAACTTGACGGTTGCGGGAATAGAATAGGAGAGGTAGTCTGGTAAACAGGAATCAAATTTATTAGCGAGAAGGAGAGAAGATTATGAAAAGAGGAACGATTCTTGGGGTATTCCTGCTTGTAACGTTCGGATTGTTCGCCGGAGGTTCCAAGGAAGCGTCTAAACCGGGTTCTGAAGCCAAACCTGTGGAAAAGCAGATTGTGATGCGTCTGGCAGAAACCCACGTAGCCGACTATCCTACCACTCGGGGAGATATGGAGTTTGCCCGCCTGGTGAATGAACGAACCAACGGCCGGATCAAGATCGATGTCTACCATTCCAGCCAGCTGGGAGAGGAAAAAGCGGTTATCGAGCAGGTGCAGTTTGGTGCCATCGATTTTACCCGGGTAAGTATTTCTCCGCTTTCAGCATTTTCCAAGCAGTTCGATGCCCTTCAGATGCCGTATCTGTATCGGGATGCAGATCATATGTGGAAGGTACTGAATGGTCCGATCGGAGAAGAGTTTCTTCAGAGTCTTGAGAGTGCCAATTTTGTAGGATTATGCTGGTATGATTCAGGAGCACGGAATTTCTACAACTCCAAACGGGAGATTAAGTCGGTAGCAGATCTGAAGGGATTGAAAATTCGGGTTCAGCAGAGTGACCTGATGATGAATATGGTGGCAGCTCTCGGTGCAGTTCCTACTCCGATGCCTTTTGGAGAAGTGTACTCAGCCCTGCAGACAGGAGTCGTCGATGGGGCAGAGAACAACTGGCCGAGTTACATTTCTACCAGTCATTACGAAGTGGCGAAGTACTTTACCCTTGATGAACACACCCGTGTACCGGAAATCACCATCGGAAGCAAAATCGTAATGGATAAGCTGTCCAAGGAAGACCAGGCTTTAATCAAGAAGGCAGCAAAGGACTCCATGCCTTACCAGATTGCTGAATGGGCAAAGGAAGAAAAGATAGCGGAAGAGAAGGCACGGAAGGCCGGTTGTATCATTACGGTTCTACCCAGTAATGCAGAGTTCCAGAAAGCGATGCAACCCCTCTACGACAAACTCTCCCCGGAGCTTCAGGCTGTAGTAAAACGAATTCGGGAAGTTAAATAATACCGCATGATATAACAGCATGTTGGTTCAGCGCCGGGAGTGTATATATTTCCTTATACCTCCCGGCGTTTTTCGTACATACAAAAAAAGGATGTCGTATGGATTCCATTCGAAAAATCTTTAATGGTTTCTATGTAGCAATGGGATGGTTCGCAAAGATCATCCTGGTGGTTATGGTTATTGTTATCAGCGTGAACGTAACCCTGCGTTATGTATTTAATTCGGGGCTCAAATGGTCTGAGGAGATAGCACTCGTTTTCGTAGAATGGTTCACCTTTCTCTCGTTTGCTATCGGTGTAAAGCAGAAGCTCCATATCAGCATCAACCTCCTTCCGTCGAGACTCCCTGCGTGGATTAGTTTTATTCTAAAAAAGATTGAAGACTGGCTCACATTCTGCCTTGCCCTTGTCATGCTAATCTTCGGCTTTAAGCTAACACAGATTACCATGAAGTCGATCCTTCCTGCGACAAAGTTCCCTGCAGCTTTGATGTATATTGCAATACCTCTTTCCTCGATTTTTATCTTTTACCATTCGTTGATGGATTTCCTGGGCCTGGATAGAAAGGACGAACATTTGGAAAAACTGCTTGGAGGCGAGGAGGAGATCGATAATGCCTGACACAACTATTGCGACTACTATCCTGCTGGGAGGATTTGCCCTTTTTGTAATTATTCGCGTTCCTATTACGATTGCCCTTGCGGTATCGTCAATTCTCACCGCCATCTACCTGCATATCCCGCTTATGGCTATTGTCCAGCGGATGGCCCAGGGGGTCAACAGTTTCTCTCTCCTAGCGATACCGTTCTTCATCATCGCCGGGGAGATCATGGGGGCAGGCGGTATATCCGACAGAATTATCAAGCTTGCCAACGTCCTCGTAGGAAGGATCCGGGGTGGTCTTGCTCTTGTCAACGTACTTGATAGCATGTTTTTCGGGGGGATCTCCGGCTCAGCCGTAGCAGACGTTTCCTCCCTCGGAACTATCCTCATACCGATGATGAAGAAACAGGGATACGACACAGATTTCTCTGTAGCTCTCACTGTAACCACAGCTTGTCAGGGAATCATTATTCCGCCCAGTCATAACATGATCATTTATTCGCTTGCGGCGGGAGGAGTATCTGTAGGAAGGCTATTCCTTGGAGGCTTTGTGCCAGGCATTATGCTGGGTGTTGCCCTCGGAATAATTACCTATATCATTTCAGTCAAGCGGAACTACCCGAAAGATCGGAAGTATACACTCAAAGAAGCGATAGTCATTACGCGGGAGGCAATACTCGGGCTGTTTACTGCCATACTAATCCTGGGGGGCGTAATTTCTGGAGTGTTTACTGCAACAGAATCAGCCGCTATCGCGGTAATTTATGCCTTCATTATAACATTTTTCGTATATAAGGAAATCCCCATTAGCCGGATGAGCAAGATACTCTACAATACGCTCAAGACTCTCGCGATGGTTATGCCTTTGATCGCTGCGGCAAGTGCCTTTGGATGGCTTCTCGCTTACCTTAAAGTCCCTGCCCTGGCGACGAACGCTCTACTGAGTATCACAGAAAATAGAGCATTACTCCTTATCCTGATAAACGTTCTTTTACTGATTCTTGGTTGTATCATGGATATGGCACCTCTTATTCTTATTACGACCCCCATCCTGTATCCGGTTGTTGTAAAGACTTTGGGTATGAGTCCTATCCAATTTGGAATCATGCTTATGCTCAATCTTGGCATCGGTCTTACGACCCCACCGGTCGGCTCTGCCCTTTACGTAGGCTGTGCGATTGGAAAAATCAAAATTGAGGAAGTTACAAGGGCGCTCATTCCGTTCTGGATCACCATGGTTGTAGTTCTCATGCTCGTTACTTTTATTCCAGAGATCACAATGATCATTCCTGATCTCGTCATGCCGGAAATGTGAACTTCAACTCTTTCGATCGATTCTTCCTAAATACCCATGGTCGTTCTCCTCATAGAACGACCCTTTTATGTACTGATTATGAAGTAATTTTAAGAGGAGGCCTATTGTTTCGAGTCTCCCAGTAGTTGAAGAGTTTTTTCCCGCTCCACAGGATAAAAGGAAACAGAATCCCAGCAGCTATCACATCTATAACATAATGGTATCGGAGATACACGGTAGAGAAGATCAGCGCTATCCCCAGGGGAGTTAGGATGTACCGGGTACGACTTTTAAACAGATATGAAAGGTGTATCGTAATGAGTGTAATCAGCGTATGACCACTGGGAAACACATCTCGTTGCACCTTCTCGATCGCATCAGGCAGAGTAGAGGTTATAGATTCTCCCCGATTTACAAACTCCCGGAGGTAGGGGGTGAGCCAGAGGCCTGGGAGTTCCTCGTTTAGGGCGTAGAAATCGTGAAGGGTAAACCGAGGGCCTACGGCAGGGACCAGGATATAGCCGATATACGATAGAAAAAACCCGTACAGAATTAGAAATGACGCGTAGAAGAACTCCTGCATCCGTTGTTTTCGGATGAGGGCAACTACTATCGCCAGGGGGAAGAGATAGAAAAGCATATAGACAATCTGAAGGAATTCGGTAAGAGCAGGATGGGCAATGTGCATAAGTGCAACGGTTGGGTCTGTGCCGAAAAGCATTCGATCGATCTGGATTAGATAGGAGTCGTACAGTTCTGCGCGCAGTGCATGTACTGCCCAGTACATTTCTTTATAGATACCCAGGAGCAGAGGAAACCCGTACCAGGAGCGTAGCTGGTGGATTATAGGATACGGGAACCGCTGGGATATGCCTGCTAAGGAAAGAATTATTCCTATGACTCCCAGGTTGCAGAGGGGTAGTATCCACCGCAAGGTCCCCCTGGGTGCAAAGAAGAAGACAAGGAGGGAAAGGAGAAAAAGAAACGCAATAAATAATCCATCTACAGCCGTTAGGCATGATGTCTTACGGAAGGAAGGATTCTGTAAAATGTCTGTTTCAAGCATAGGCTAAAAATGAAAGAGGATTCCCGTACTAAAGCGGGTAGAATTGTTGATCCAATCCGGTTTTCCTATCACCAGATCTTGAAGTGCCTCTACATACCAGGTCATGTACGGATGCATCCGATACCGAAGCCCGAGTTTGACGAAAGGTCCCATATAAAAGTGTGTATCAGACTCAATGAGAAATTGGGCGGATAATCCGAATCCTACCGAATAAGAAAGTTCCCGATTCATGGGAAAGAGGAAATTTACCCCGCCATCGATCGGAATAAAAAAATCCGCCTCAACGGAACCGTCCTCTTTCTCTGTTGCCAGCGCAAAGCTTCCTCCTAAAAAAAGTTCAACATCCTGTTTTACCGGTTGCAAAACCATGGCGTGAAGATCAAGAAACGTTTTCTCATACCGAAACAAGTCAGCACCGATTCCAGCCTGGATCGTTTGAGCGAATGCAGAGATAGGGAGGATTAAAAGAAGCACGGCAAGCAGTTTTTTCATAGGAACCTCCAGAGGGGAATGTATCACAGGCAGGGTGTGTTTCTCAAGCACTCTTTTGGAAACGAATGAAACGCGGATGTCTTGTCTAAAAGTATCAAAATGATACATTAAAAAGTAGGGCGTATCCCT
>JAGODW010000149.1 GCA_017998025.1 Spirochaetales bacterium | reverse complement strand
GTTATCGATGAAAAAAAGGGGAATCAGGTATATTACCACCTCCGGTGTCTCTGCATCTTGAACGCGATCCAAATACTCATACCACTTGTGGAGGAAAAACATCGGCACTATGCCCGCATCGTAGAGGGGTTCCACGGTACGTAGAAAATTCAAACTTTTTTTGACGCATTCTCTTGACAACGCATAGAAGTAGATGTACGATTGCTTGTATACAAGTATACATGAATACAAAGGAAGCGGTGTGAAAATAGAAGTAATCGAGAAAGAAAAAAATCAGCCGATTCACGAGTGGGTCTATCTGATCCTGCGGGCGAATATCATCAAGCTTATCCTGGAGCCGGGTCAGGTCATCAGCGAGAACGAGGTCTCGGAGATGTTTAAAGCCAGTCGGACGCCGGTTCGTCAAGCGTTCATTCGATTGGCAGAAGAAGGGTTGCTCGAAGTCCAGCCGCAAAAGAATTCCTTTGTTTCGCTTATCGATATGGAACAGGCTGATGATGCTCGTTTTATGCGACTCGCTATGGAAAAATCCATCTTGAAGGAAGCCTGCCACAATTTTACCGATGTTGATCGGAAATTGATAGAAGCCAACATTGAGACTCAGGAAAAATACCGAATAGAGCGGAATTATGGAAAAATGATAGCAGTGGACGATGAGTTTCATCGGTTTTTTTATAAAAGCTGCAGTAGGGAACGGGTTTGGATCCACATAAAAAAGCTTAATTATAATTTCGACAGATTAAGGACTATGTCGAACCAGATTGATGATACGCTAAGACAGGTGATAGGGGAACATCGTATTATACTGGAAACAGTCGCGAAGGGACGCTCCTCAGAGATCGACGAGCTTATCGAGCACCATTTGACGCGGGCGGTAATAGATAAAGTGGTATTCAATTATCCTCCCCGGTATTTCAAGCAAGATCTCTACAAGTATTTTCAAGGTAATACAATCGGCACGGGAAGTGCCGGTGATTTTGAGAAAAAGGAGGTTATTCAATTTTAGTTGCAAGGTCAAATTCTATCTCAATTTTATCGTAGGGAGGTTTATATGCGAAGGAGAATTTTTGTCAATTCTGTATTTTTCCTGTGCTGTTTGCTTCTGTTCTTTACGGTCCATACATTTGCAGGCGGCAGTAAGGAATCCGCAAGTGCGCCGGCTCCGGCGAAGAAGATCACCATCAATGTTGCTTCGACATTTCCGCCCAACTCCCCCCAGGACCAGGGATTGACGAAGTTCAAACAGTTAGTCGAACAGCGGACAAGCGGCCGGATGGAAGTGTTGGTACATCCTTCCAATGCGATGGGGGATGAACGGCAAACGTTCGAAATGCTCTCTATGGGTTCTGTGGAGTTTGGAGCGATCGGTACGAACGATATTTCTACGTTTTACCCTAGGTATGCCGTTGCAGATACTCCTTACCTGTTTGATTCCCTTGAAAAGTTCTGGAAGTACTGGGAAGGTCCGGGAAAGGAGCTGGATCAATTGATCGAAAAAGAGAGAAACGTTCGAACCATGGGCGTAATCCTTAGGGGGGCACGGTATTTAACCGCCAATAAGGCGATTAAGACCGTTGCCGATGTAAAGGGGGTTAAAATCAGATTACCTCCTGTGAAGGCCTATCAAAAGGTATGGGAAGCGTATGGAGCGCTGCCTGCTACAATTGCCTTTGGCGAAGTGTACATGGCTCTAAAAACCGGGACTGTCGATGCCCAGGAGAATCCGCCTGAAACGATCCTTAACTACAAATTTTTCGAAGCACAGAAATATCTGATGGCTACAGAGCATGTGTTTGCAGTAGCCCGATACCAAATGTCCATGAAGTGGTTCAATTCTCTCAATAAAGAGGATCAGGCACTCATTACAAAAGCGATGGATGAAAGTGTCGCCTTCTCGAATGAGCTTACGAAAAACGGTGATGCCAATTTTGTGAAGCAGCTTGTGGAAAAAGGCATGATTTTAGTAGAAGTTGATAAGAAAGCATTCAAAGAGGCTGCGATGCCCGTTATCGATGCCCTTGCAGCTTCTGATTGGGACGCCGCTTTCTATGCCAAGGTGAAAGGACTCTAAGTGTGGTCTTGTTTTTCATCCTTTTCTGCTGCCGCGACGGCTATAGCCTTCGCGGCGCTTTATTTGCAGGTATCTATGCATGAAGGAGTAAGTAATGAAGCGGATACTTGATGGTATTGCGGCAGTTGGACTTGTCTGCATGTTCTTCATAACCGTTGTTCAGGTTGTTTTTCGCGTATTCTTGAAAATATCAACTGCCTGGTCGGATGAACTCAGCCAGTATGCGTTCGCTTTTATTGTATTCGTGGGAGCAGCTTCTGTATCGAGGGATGATGGGCATATAACGATCGCTATTGTACCGGATCGGATTTCAGAAAAGCCGCGGCGCCTTATACGCTTTTTAGGCCGGATCATTGTCCTTCCATTTATCCTGTTATATATAATCGGCGCTTTCCAGAATGCCGTCTCTACGTGGGACACCGGCATTCCCAGCGCGGAATGGATGCATATCGGTTACATGTACGGTATTCTTTTTTTAAGCGGTGTAATCATGCTGGGGTATTTACTCCGTAATGGATGGTACGATCTTTCTGGCAAAAAATCATCTTCAGAGGTTTCTGCGAAAAGGAACGATGCAGGAGGTGTGCTGTGATCTTTATGCTTACGTTTGGTCTTATTGGCTTTATGCTACTGGGGATTCCTGTTGCCCTTGCTATTGGTTCTTCTGCTCTGTTCAGTGCGTGGATGAGCAGTCCGCCGTTGCCCTTCACTATCTACTCGCAGAAAATGCTTTTCGGTCTGCAGAATTTCTTGTTAGTTGCTATTCCGCTCTTTATTCTTGCAGCTAAACTTATGAATACAGCAGGCATAACCGAACGGCTGTTCCGTTTTGCCAACACCCTGGTCGGTTTTTTGCCTGGAGGTTTGGGACATGCCAATGTCCTTGCCAGTCTCATTTTTGCCGGGATGTCCGGTGCGGCGATAGTCGATGCTGCAGGTCTTGGCCAGATAGAACTTACCGCTATGGAGAAGGCGGGATACGATAAGGAGTTTTCCGTAGCGGTGACTGCCGCTTCTTCAACGATAGGACCGATTTTCCCTCCCTCCATCCCGATGGTGGTATTTGGATTCGTATCGGGAGTATCGGTAGGACGGCTCTTTTTAGGAGGTGTAATACCAGGGGTGCTTATGGCTGGTACCATGATGCTGATGGTTTCATGGTACGCACAGAAAAATAACTATCCCCGTGAACCTTTTCCGACCCTCCAGATCTTTTTTCGTAATTTGAAAGACGCATTTCTGCCACTTATGGCTCCTGTTATTCTTCTCGGAGGAATCTGGAGCGGCCTTTTTACTCCGACGGAAGCATCCGCTGTTGCAGTTGTTTATGCTCTTATCGTAGGCGGATTGGTATACAGGGAACTAACATGGAAAGATTTGAAGCGGATCTTTATTGAAACAACGCACGATACAGCGGTGATCGGATTTCTTGTTGCCTGTGCTTCCTTTTACGGATGGATCCTGATGCGTTCCGGTTTGACCCTAAAATTTGCAGAATTTTTTCTGGGAATATCGCAGAATCCGATGGTGATCCTATTAATTATTAATGGATTTTTACTTGCGATAGGCTGTTTTCTTGACACTACCGTAGCAATTTTGATTCTTGGACCTATCCTTATGCAAGTGATCATTCCTCTTGGCATTGATCCGGTACATTTTGGGGTGATGATGGTACTTAACCTTATGATTGGCCTGTTAACTCCACCTTTCGGTGTCGTACTCTTTGTCATGGTCCAGGTATCCGGCTTGAAGTTCGATGAAGTCGTCAAAGCCTGCGCTCCCTTTTTCATTCCTCTCTTTGGAGTTTTAGCCCTCATTACTTTTGTGCCGGAAGTCGTGGTATTCCTTCCGAATCTACTGATGGGAAAATGAATGGGATATTATACAAAATATTCTATCAAGCCTAAAGGATCTAGATTCTTTATGATTCGTTCATGGAGAGCATCTAATGTCCGAATTGGTTCAACGGGGAAGGGAAATCCTGTGCGCTCGAGAATTTCGGGAGTCAGTAAATAAACTTCCCAGGACGTTTCTATATAAGGTCAACTGGTGAATTCTCCTGTATCTTTTCACAATTCGTTGAGTATTTGGGATGCCGTTCCTTCGGGCAATTTGATAGGAGAAGTTTGAATACTAGTATTTCTTATTTACAACAACATCGGCTTGACATCCCTTTTCCCTTCAGCTTAAAATCCCCTCGTATACTTCAAAGGAAGCGAGGTGTAATTCCTCCGCTAGCCCGTAACTGTAATTGGGGACGAATCTGTGGGGATGCCACTGGCCTAAAGGCCGGGAAGGTTCCGCAGAGGAGGTTCGTACCCATAAGCCAGGAAACTTTGGTATACCCCATCTTTATTCTAGGCTTCGTGGAGCGGGTCTGGAATACGGCCTACTGATCCGGGAAAGCAGGTTCGTGTTCAAAGACTCCTTTTCCTCGAAGGAAAGGAGCGTGTGATGAAACAAATTCGAAAGGGAGCAGCCTTTGTGCTTCTCGCAATTGCCCTTGTGGCTGGGGTACAGAGCTTTATCTCCTGTGACCTTGAGGGGAGTGATAGCAGCAGCGATTCTCTTGTGGGGTATTGGAAATCCAGCTACGGGGATGGCTATAAGATATATTGGGATTCTGATCTGGATTCTTATAGTATTGAATATAGCCCCGTTGATATTGATAGTTATGATGATAGTTTTAAAGGGCTCATTATGCAAAATGTTAATTTCCAGAGTTCAGAAGGTTATATAGTTTTTAAATGTATAGAAAAAGGCAATATGTCTTTTCTCGAAATAGGGAAGTATAGCGCAGTGCATTGGAAAGATTTTCTTGGAGATACAGTAAAAATGGCAACTGCATTTATTTATCAAGGCGATAAAAACTCCGGTTTTCCCACAGAAGAAGAAGCCGCCGCAGAATACACGGTTGAAAACGGGTATTATACTCTCCATGGCGACTACGAGCGGCAATGAAAATCTGGCGGAAAATGGAAAGGCGCTCTTCCCCCACACCTATCACCCAGAACCTCTATAACCCGAATGAACCCTATTAACC
>JAGODW010000147.1 GCA_017998025.1 Spirochaetales bacterium | reverse complement strand
GATACTTCCTCCCTTTTTTAGAATCCGCAGCAGTTGCTTCAGCCTCTTTTCATTCAGGGGAGAGAATGCCCGAAAGGTCAGGCAGGGGAATCGCTCCTCCGGTAAAAGGTTACGGCAAAGATATTCTAGATCATGTTCCCATACCTGAATATTCTCTATCCTCAGCAAGGAACGGATGTTTCGCAGGAAGGCGGCTCGTTTGCGGGAAGGCTCGATCAAGGTAAACCGAATTTGAGGAAGGACTAACGCCAGGGGAATTCCCGGAAATCCTGCACCGGCCCCAACATCTGCCACAAAAGAAGGGGAAATCTCCCGAAAGAGGTGCGCTCCTGCCAGACAGTCCAGTACGTGTCTAACAACCAGATCCTTTCCCCCGGTTCCTACCAGGCCAAACCGTGGGTTCCACCGTTCCAATTCCTCAAGAAATATACGAATTTGAGTAAGTAGAGGAGGATCTGTAAACTGTAACAGGTTCAACCCTGCTTCCAGCAGGGAGATCGATGACCTATCCATCGCGTAAAGGGTTATCCTTTTTTTGAGGGTTTCCGTTCCAGGTACAGATTGAGGAGTGCGATATCCGAGACGCGAATACCAGAGATTCTTGAGGCCTGTCCAACGGAAAGGGGTTTGATGCTCTTTAGCTTTTCCCGTGCTTCAGTGGATAATCCATCGATTCCGTCGTAATTGAAATCGGACGGGATCCTTCGCAACTCCAACCTTCTAGACCGCTCTACCTCCTGGTTTTGTCTTGCAATGTATCCTTCATATTTAATGTCCAGCTCTACAACGGAAAGCCAATCAGAACGGATCTCCCTTAAAGAAGGAAGATAGGTTCTAAAATCACGAAGGGAGATTTCCGGATCTTTTAAGGCGTTGTATAAGGTTTTCCCCACGTGACGGATCATCGGCTCCGGAAGCCCTTCCTGAGGGGAAATTCTCCGTTCTTTTAATAACTGTTTCACCATTTCACAGGTTTCTGCTTTTTTATGGAATAATTCTATCCGTTCCGGCGTATGCAGCCCGAGCTGCTGTGCTTTTTCAAAGAGCCGGAAATCTGCTGTATCGTGTCGTAAACTCAAGCGGTACTCAGCCCGGGAAGTGAACATACGGTACGGCTCTTTTGTGCCCCGGGTTACCAGGTCATCGATCAACACCCCGATGTACGCCTCTGTCCGGCATAGTATCAGGGGAGAAGTTCCTTTCACCCAGGAAGCAGCATTGATCCCCGCGACCAGCCCCTGGCAGGCCGCCTCTTCGTATCCAGAAGTTCCGTTAGTTTGACCTGCGATAAAGAGCCCCTGGATCCGTTTGGTTTCCAGGGTGGGGTAGAGTTCCAGAGGATCCACATAATCATACTCTACCGCATAGCCTGGACGAAGGATATGAACATGTTCCAGTCCCGGGATCGTGCGGAGGAACTGTTCCTGAACTTCTTCCGGAAGTCCGGTGAATGCTCCATTCAAGTATATTTCTTCTGTACCTAACCCCTCTGGCTCAATAAAGATAGGGTGCCTATTTTTTTCGGTGAATCGCATCACCTTGTCTTCAATAGAGGGGCAGTATCTGGGAACATTCCCCACAATTTCACCCCCGTAGAAGGGAGAACGGTGAATGTTTTCCCGGATGATTCTGTGTGTCTCTTCTGTGGTATAGGTGAGCCAGCAGGGTACATCAGGGCGATTCACCCCGTTGGTAAAAAAGGAAAAGGGGACAATCTCCGGGTCTCCAGCCTGGAGCTCCATCTTCGTGAAATCCAGCGAGTTTTTATGCACCCGTGCAGTTGTATCGGTTGCCATCCTTCCTACAGAGAACCCTAATCTGCGGAGGTTCTTCCCCAATCCAACAGCGGCCGGTTCTCCTAGCCGGCCGGAGGAAGCGGAGTATTCTCCGACAAAGATCTTCCCTTCCATAAACGTTCCCGTGGTAAGAACCACGGCACGGGATTGAAACTTCCTTCCCCGTTCTGTTACGACCCCCTCGATCCGATTTCCTGTACTATCCAGGAGAAAATCTACTACCGTATCCTGAAAGAGGGTTAATCCTTTCTGCTGCTCTAGGGTATGTTTTGCCAGTGCGGCATAGAGAGCTCTGTCGGCCTGAGCCCGGGGAGACTGCACCGCTGGACCCCGGCTTTTGTTCAGCATGCGGAACTGAATAAGCGAAGCATCGATTAGACGCCCCATTTCTCCCCCCAGGGCGTCGATCTCCCGAACAAGGTTCCCCTTGGAGAGTCCCCCGATTGCGGGATTACACGACATCTTGCCGATACAGTCTAAATTCTGGGTAATCAACAGGGTAGGGCATCCGATCCGGGCTGAGGCAAGGGCTGCTTCGATACCAGCATGTCCTCCTCCAATAACAATCACGTCGAAATCCATCGAAAGGCATTATACGTAAAAGGCCTATCCTAGGCTATGTACTCTTTCCTATTTCCCCACACAAAAGTGGGAAAACATCCGGGAGAGCATTTCTTCGGTAGTCACTTCCCCGGTGATTTCTCCCAGGGCTTGAATCGCTTCCTGCATGTCGTTGCTTAGAAGATCCAGAGGCAGATTTTCTTCTACTCCCTTCTGAAACCGTTCCAGAGCATCTTTGCATCGTTCTAGTAATTCTCTCTGGCGGTCTGATTCGATGATCACTTCCTCGTCTCCCCGAGAAACACCCTCTTTCAATCTTGTTTCTATTTCTTGGATCAGTTGGGTAAACCCTTCTCCTGTTAGGGCACTAACCCCGATTCCTTCTGTTGGAAGGAGTTTCCCCTCGCATAGATCGATCTTTGTATACACCCGGATTATCCTATTCTCTAATCCTTCAAAGAATTCTTTCTCTTTATCCCGTATCGTAGGGTCGGTACAATCGATCAGGTACAATACCAGCGGGCACGACTGAATCAAGTTTCGGCTTCGAATAACCCCTTCCGCTTCGATGGGGTCAGTTGACCCGCGCAACCCTGCCGTATCGTACAAACGAACAGGAATGCCTCCTATAGAAACAGTAGCTTCTATATAGTCCCGGGTAGTGCCGTGAATTTCTGAAACGATCGAACGTTCTTCCCGTAAAAACAGATTAAACAGGCTGGATTTTCCTGTGTTGGTCCTCCCGGCCAGGGCTACCCGGACTCCCTCCTGGTACAGTTTCCCCTCCTGGTAAGTTAAAAGGAGACGTTCCACTGTTTCCCGGGCTTTTTGAATCTTCTCGAAGGGAAGAGGAAGGCTGGGAGCTTCTTCCTCCGGATAATCCAGCTGAACCTCTATGAGGGTTTGTACATCCAGAAGAGCGTTCTGCGTTTCCCTTATAAGGGTTTCCAGGGAACCTTCCAACCGGTGGAGAGCTAATAAATGGGCTTTGCGGGTCCTGGAAGTGATGATTTCATGTACAGCTTCTGCCCGGGTAAGGTCCATTTTTCCATGCATGAAAGCACGGTAGGTGAACTCTCCGGGATCGGCAGAGCGAAACCCTATTTTTCGGAGCTCTTCAAGAATGTTCTGGATGCCCGGCAGGCTTCCATGACAGTAAATCTCTACACTGTCTTCTCCCGTGTAACTATGGGGAGATCGAAACACGGCAAGCATTACCTCATCTAAGGGTTCACCCGAATCCGTATTCCGAAGAAATCCATGAAGGATTCTTCCGCCGGGTACCTTTCGGAGCTTCTCCGGGTGGCTGAAAAGTTTTGCCAGCCGTTCTATAGAGCCCTCACCCGAGGTACGTATTACAGCGATTGCGCTTATTCCCCACGGGGTAGCTAAAGCGCAGATAGGGTCTTCCATATCCAGGTATAGTTTTCTTTTTACGCAAAGAGGGATTCAATCTCTTTCTTGTAAAGTTCGTTTACCACATTCCGTCGAATCTTCAGAGTATGGGTTAGTTCCCGCCCTTCCTGGAAGTGCTCGGGGAGGAGTTTAAACCGATAGATGCGTTCGAACATTTTGAAGCCGTTTTTGGGATTTACCAACTGTTGGATCTCGTCGTGAATTTGATCCTGCACTTCCGGATTATCCAGGAGTTCTTCCGTCGCCAGGTAAGATATTCCCCGCTCTTTTGCGAAGGTCTCCAGTTTTTCCATATTAGGCACGATCAACGCACCGAGGAACTTTTGATCCTGACCGACAACCATAACCTGATCAATATACTCCGATTGTTCCAGAATCTCTTCGATGGGGGTTGGCTCGATGTTTTCCCCTCCCAGAAGGACAATTGTTTCTTTGGCTCTCCCTACGATCTTGCATTCTCCCCGGTGGGTAAAAATCGCCAGATCTCCTGTATTGAGCCATCCATCCTGAAGAACCTGTGCGGTGATCTCCGGTTTTTTATAGTATCCCAGCATCACCTGAGGGCTTTTTATGTACAATACCCCCTTGTGATTTGGGGGGAGTATAGCTCCATCTTCCCCTACCACACGGTATTCTACACCGGGAAGCAGCGGGCCGATCGTTCCCATAACAGGATGTTTCTGCAGACGTACGGAAAGGATCGGCCCTGCCTCGGTAATTCCGTACCCTTCCAGGAGCAGGATTCCTGCTGCACGGAAGAATCGGTCTATATAGGGAGGTAAGGCACCACCTCCCGATACTCCGGCAATAAACCGCCCCCCGAGTTTTTCCTTAATATTTTTAAACACGAGTATGTCACCCAGGACTTTGAAGGGAGTAATCAGGATCCAGGGGATAACTGCAAGAGTAAAATCTAAAATTCGGCTTCGTTTAATGAATTGAGGCATCCGATCCATCACCATATCGGAAAGAAGGCCGTGCAGTTCTCCTACGCCTACGAAAAAGTGGAAGAGAGTTTTTTTGATTCCTGGTTCTGCATTTACCGTACGGTAAACGGTGCTTCGTACTCCTTCCCAGATGCGGGGCACGCTTGCCATCCAGTGGGGCCGGACTTTCTCTATGTCTTCAAACAGAATCTTCCCCATGGGTTTTGAATAGGCAATAGCAGCAGCCCTGTCTAATATAAAGTATTCCACAGCCCGTTCGTACGAGTGCCAGATGGGAAGGATCGATATGAATATCTCGCCGGGGTGTACCTCTAAATGGTTCGGAAGGGCTTCTAATTGGAAAATGAAGGAGCGATGATGAAGCATAACTCCTTTCGGCTCGCCTGTGGTTCCCGAGGTGTAGATAATCGTTGCAAGATCATCCGTATCGCCAGGCTCTATTTCCCGGTCT
>JAGODW010000146.1 GCA_017998025.1 Spirochaetales bacterium | reverse complement strand
CTCCCTACATCGAGTTCGTCTCTCCCCAGGGAACAGGGGTAAAAGGGATAGGGGAATTACCCCTTTCAGTGATTCCTGCAGCTTTAGCAAGTGCCCTGTCCCAGGCATTGAATACTCCACTCCGAGAAATTCCGTATAAAACCGAGGTTGAATAAATGCTATTGTCCTTCACCCTAAATGGAAAAGAGGAATCCCTTGACATTGATCCTTCTCTTCGCCTGCTGCATCTGCTTCGTAATACCTTTGGTCTTTTAGGGACAAAAAAAGGATGCCTCCAGGGGCAATGTGGATACTGCCACGTGTTTTTAAACAATGAAATCGTCCCTTCCTGCCTCATCCCTGTCTTCTCTATCCATGGCGGATCGATTCTTACCCTTGAGGGACTCCGCAGCACGCCTGAGTATTATGACATTGAAAAAGGATTTTTAGATACAGGTTTTACCCCCTGTGGATTCTGTGCTTCTGCTAAAATACTCCTCACTCACGCTCTATTAAACGAGACACTTCATCCTTCAGAACTCCTTATTCGAAAACGGTTTGCAGCAATTCTCTGCAGATGTACGGATTCGACAACGTTGGTTCGGGCAGTCCAGAAAGCAGCTTCTATCCGGAGGCATCGTCAGAATGCTCTATAGAACCAGGGAACCGCAGATATACCTCCCTTCTTCCCTATCAGAACTCCTTGCCCAGAAACAGAGAAATCCGGAAGCCGTACCGTTTGCAGGCGGTACGTACCTCCTCTGGACCCAATCGAAAGATTCTCTTCACCTTCCCCCCGCTGTCCTCTTTCTAAGGAACGTTAAAGAAATCTGCCGTATCGGACGCACAGAAAGCCGGCTGGATCTGGGAGCTGCGGCTTCTATCAAGCGTATATTACATGCAGGCCCTAAAATTCTTTCACCTATACTGGTACATACCCTGGAATTGATCTGCCCTGCAGGGGTTTCTGGCCTTGCAACGCTGGGAGGAAACCTCTCGGTACCGGATCGTTGTATGACTTCTTTCCCCATCCTCCATGTGCTGGATGCTCGATGTGAAATACGAAACAGTAAAAGAACTCGCTGGATTCCGGTTACAAGCCTTCGAACCCCTGAAGGGAACCTTGTCCTGGAGCCGACAGAAATTATCACCCGTATTCAAATACCTCTGGAAGAATGGAGTTTTTCAGTTGTCAAAAGGATTGGTGCGTTCTCTTACGGGATATCAAAAGATTCTCTTGTTCTGGTGGTTCTTGGGAAAACCCATAGAAGCATCTTTTCTGAATTCCGTTTTGCCCTGGGCAATTTCTCACCGACTCTGTACCGTAACCGTGATTTAGAAACTCTCCTCATCGGATCCTCTCTTCCCCTGAGCCAACGGGACATAGAGACCTTTCTTAAAGCTGTTAAGGAAGATATCCTTTCCCGGGAATTCAGGATCTCTCCTGCCCGGCTTGAGCAAACCCTGTATCTCCTCAAAAATATCCTTACTTCTCCCCTCTCTTTTCGGAGTTAAAGTTCCAGTCTGATTCTCCCTCTTCTTGGCAAAAACAGGCTTACATTGTAAGATTCCCTTCGTGTTTGATTTTGTGCATCTCCACAACCATTCCGACTATAGTTTACTGGACGGAGCTGCTTCTTTAGAACGATTAATTACAAAAGCAAAATCTTTTGGAATGCAGCATCTATCCCTCACTGATCATGGGAACCTGTTCGGAGCGCTAAAATTCTATCAACTTTGCAAGAAGCATGGGCTGAACCCCATTATTGGGAGCGAGTTCTATATGGCTCCTGGCTCCCGGCACATTAAAACCGGGACAGAGGCGGGAAACAAGTACTATCATCTCGTGCTACTGGCAAAAAATGAGACAGGGTACCGGAACCTGATCCAGTTGAGCTCCCTCAGTTACACCGAAGGATTCTACTACAAGCCCAGGATTGATCAAGAACTCCTCGAGCAGTTCCACGAGGGGTTGATCTGTACCAGTGCCTGCATCGCCGGGGAAATACCCGCCCTCCTTATACAGGGAAACGAAGAAGAGGCCCGACGCCGGGCAGGGTTCTTCCAGGAATTGTTTGGCAAGGGGAATTTTTACCTGGAGCTGCAGGATCATGGGATTCCTGAACAAAAAATCGCCAATCGAGGGATCTTACGGATCGCAAATCAGCTTCAGATAGGTACGATTGTAACAAACGACATCCACTATGTAGACCGGGAGGATGCCAACGCTCAGGATATCCTGGTCTGTATCGGAACGGGCAAAAAGAAATCGGAAGTGAAACGTCTTCACTTTGAGGCAACGGAATTCTACATGAAATCTCCGGAGGAAATGTACCGTATTTTTTCTGAAGTTCCGGAAGCCCTTAAACGGACCCTGGAAATTGCGGAACAGTGTAAACTCACCATTCCCCTGCCCGGTCCTCAACTCCCAGATTATAAGATTCCCCCTTCATTCTCTTCCCCGGAGGAATACCTACGCCATTTAGCGTATGAGGGCTTAAAAAAACGATACCCGGCACTAACAGAAGAATTAAAAAAACGGCTCGACTACGAGCTGGATATTATCATACGGATGAAGTTTACCGGTTACTTTCTTATCGTCTGGGATTTTATCCATTTTGCCCGGGAGCGTAAGATTCCAGTCGGTCCTGGTCGGGGTTCCGGTGCTGGTTCCCTCGTAGCCTATTGCCTCCAGATCACCGATATCGACCCGCTCAAGTATGGGCTTCTTTTTGAGCGCTTTTTAAACCCTGAACGGATCTCTATGCCTGATTTTGACATCGATTTCTGCTTCGAACGAAGGCAGGAGGTAATAGATTATGTTACAGAAAAGTATGGAAAGGATAGAGTGGGCCAGATTATTACCTTTGGGACGTTGAAGGCAAAGGCTGTACTAAAGGATGTAGCCCGTGTACTGGATATTCCATTTTCTGAGTCAAACGAAATTGTAAAATGGATCCCGGACGAGCATAAAGTAACCCTTGCCAGGGCGCTGAAAGAGGAGGAAAAGTTAAGGGAGCTTGCAGAAAAAGGGCCTGTTTACAAAGAACTGATCGAAACAAGCCTTAAACTGGAAGGGCTCTCACGACACGCATCTACCCATGCAGCGGGAATTGTAATAGGAAAATCTGCCCTCACCGACTATGTGCCCCTGTATCGTGATCCAAAAACAGGTACTCTGTCTACCCAATATACGATGGAGCAATTGGAATCCTGTGGGCTGGTGAAGATGGATTTCCTCGGGCTAAAAACTTTAACCTTGATTGAGAACACAGCTGCCCTGATCCGGAAACGGTTGCCTGATTTCGATATCGAGTCTATTCCCGAAGATGACCGGCTCACCTTCCAGCTTCTTGGAGAAGGGAACAGCGCCTGTGTGTTTCAGTTTGAAAGTCAAGGGATGCAGAACATCTTAAAACGGGCAAAACCTTCAAGCATCAACGACCTGATCGCCTTGAATGCCCTCTATCGGCCGGGTCCTATGCAGTTCATCGATCAGTTTATCGATGCAAAATCAGGGAAAATTCCCGTGAAGTATCCGTTACCCGAGTTGGAACCTGTCTTAAAAGAAACCTATGGGGTAATCGTCTACCAGGAGCAGGTTATGGAGATTGCCCGCATAGTAGCAGGGTACTCCCTGGGCCAGGCGGATATTCTAAGACGGGCCATGGGAAAGAAGAAGCCTGAAGAGATGGCAAAGCAGAAGAAAAGCTTCATCGAGGGAGCTGTAGCCCGGGGATACTCTGCAAAAAAAGCGGATGAAATTTTCGAGCTCCTCGTACCCTTTGCAGGATACGGTTTCAATAAATCCCATGCAGCTGCGTACTCGATCCTTGCCTATAAAACAGCCTACTTAAAAGCGAATTTTCCTGCTGAGTTTATGGCTGCGAACCTAACCAATGAAATAAATAACACGGATAAACTGGCCGAATACATTGCCGAAACCCGGAAGCTGCATATTGAGATCCTTTCCCCTGACATCAACCGCTCGGATAAATACTTCAGTGTAATAGGGGGGAAGATACTGTACGGCCTTATGGGTATGAAAAATATGGGGAGCAATGCAGCAGAGGAGATTCTGCGGGCTCGAAATACAGAGGGGCCTTTCCAATCCTTCTTAGACTTCCTGGATAAGGTAGATCTGAAAATCATCAACCGCAAGGTATTGGAAACCGGTATTCAATGCGGCCTCTTTGATTCCCTCTTTACCAATCGGGCTGTTTTACTTACCCATCTCGATACATTCACAGCCTTTGCAGAAAAGAAAAAAGAAAGCCGTAGTTATGGGCAGGCGTCTCTCTTTGAAGGGAGCAAAGAGGAAGAGTTTCCAGAACCGAAAATTGAACCCATCCCTGATTGGCCAGAAACGGAGAAATTACGGTTTGAAAAGGAAATTTTGGGCTTCTACTTTTCGGGGCATCCTCTGGAACGGTATCGAACCCAGTGGGAAAAATCTGTTACCTTGAATCTGCAGAATCCTAATCGAGCAAGTCCAGAAAAAGTTCACCGCCTTTTAGGGATTCTAAGGACGATCCGACCTGTTTCTACAAAAACAGGGAAAAAAATGGCTTTTGCGGTTCTTGAGGATTTCAACGGCACTATCGAACTGGTTATCTTTTCTTCGGTACTGGAACAGTATGAACATAAAATCAAAGAAGATACGATTCTGGGGGTCATGGGGCGGTTGGACCTGTCCAGAGAAAAACCCAGCTTTATTGTTGAGGAATTTAAAGACCCGGAAGATCTGGGAACAAAAGATCTGTCTGAGATCCATGTATTGTTGGATGGAACTCTCAACCAGGAAGAAGATTTTTATACACTCCGGTCGTTCTTTATAGAGCATCCGGGAAGCTGTTCTATATACTTACATTTCAGGAAAATAGGGAACGGAGCAGAAGAACAGATCGTGCGCGCTTCTGCTCAGTTGAAAACAAGCGGGAAAAAAGAGATTATCCAGCAGCTCCGAGGACTCCCCGGAGTTGAAGATGTCTGGGTATCTTAGAAGGAGATTGGAGGTATCTATGGTAAGAATACTGATGCATACCCTCAGTGCACTGGTGTCCCTTTACACTCTATTAATCATAGTACGGATTCTATTAACCTGGTTTTCCAGTCCTCTGGGGTATGGGAAAGTCCATCATTTTTTAGCTTCAGTTACCGATCCTTACTTAAATTACTTCCGCCGGTTTTCCATTTTTCAGATAGGAAGATTCGATTTCTCTCCTGTTG
>JAGODW010000145.1 GCA_017998025.1 Spirochaetales bacterium | reverse complement strand
TAGCCTTTGGCGGAAGTACCATTACCCAGCAATTGGCCCGCACCTTGTTTCTCACCCCTCATAAGAACTACTTCCGTAAGTATATGGAAGTTCTCATTGCGCTGGAAGTGGACGCGTTTGTTCCGAAACAACGGATCATGGAGCTTTACCTCAATTTTATAGAATGGGGGCCTGGGATCTTTGGAATCGGAAAAGCAGCAGAAGTCTACTACAGGAAAAGTGCAGAGAGGCTTACCGTTGATCAGTACTGCAGGCTGGCTGCAGTGTTGCCCAATCCTCTGGCTTATAATGTCCGCACGATTGAAAAAAGCAAGGGGATCCTCCAGCGGTATCAGACCCTCCAAAAGGTGTTCTCCTGAATCGGTACGCCTGCTTCTGCGTCGATTATCCTATTTTCTTTTGCGTTTTTATTCTTTATTTTTTTACTTGACAATGCTATGTAACGCTACTACCGTTGGTACGGAGCGTATACCAGATTGGTAAACTTTCTTAGGAGGCATGGAATGAGCAGACTTAGAAAACGGTTAAGTATAGGGGCGCTTGTGCTGGGGATCGTTTTTAGTGTTTCTGCCGGCGGAAAGCAAGAGGCGGCAAAGACAGATGAGACTGTATATATAGCCCTTACTGCACCGATTACAGGGGATTATGCAGAATATGGAAATAACTTTAAACGGTCGGTAGAAATGGCTATTGATCAGATCAATGCAAAAGGGGGAGTGTTAGGGCGCAAACTGGCGGTTCTGGTGGGTGACTCAAAGGGGGATCCAAAGGAATCTGCTACGCTAGCCCAGAAATGGACATCCGATCCACGGATCGTAGCACAGATCGGGGATTTCACCAGTACCTGCTGCCTCGCGGCACAGCCGATCTATGATCAGGCAGGTATGGTGCAGTTATCTCCAACTTCGAGCCATACGAAATTTGCCCCGGGATCCAAATGGAGTTTTAGCATCGTAGGTACCCAGGCAGGGGAACAGCCTTTTGTAGCAGATTATGCATACAACCTGCTTGGATTCCGAAAGATCGCGGTGATTCATATCAATAACGATTGGGGCGTGGATACAGCCAAATACTTTACAGAAAGTTTCAAGAAACTGGGAGGAACAATCACGGCTGTGGAAAAGTACTTTGACGGAGAAAAAGACTTTACGGCAATTTTGACAAAACTCCGCGCTTCCAATCCGGATGCCTTGTTCATGGCTGCCATGTACAACGATGGGGCTGCGATCAGCAATCAGCGGGCGAAATTAGGATGGAACCTTCCGGTTGTCGGTCCAAGCTCCCTCTACTCAGAGCAGCTACTTAAGCTTGGAGGCGATTCCGTAAATAATCTCTATACGGTGGTTAGCTTCTTTACCGACGACCCCCGGCCAGAAATCCAGGCATACGTAACAGAATTTCAGAAACGGTACGGAGTAAAGCCAAATTTCCATGCAGCCCTGGCGTATGATTCCATGATGCTTTTGGCAGATGCAATGAAAAGGGCAGGATCCTTTGACCGGGACAAGATCCGGGAAGCTCTTCAAGCCACAAAAAATTTCCCCGGTTTAGCGGGATCCATTACGTTTACCGAAAGCGGAGACGCTATCAAAGAGTATACACGGGTATGGATCGTAAACAATAAGTTTGAGCTCTATAAAAAATAAACGTATCTCTATGCTTATTCAGCAGTTGGTCAATGGTATTACCCAGGGGAGCATTTTTGCTCTCCTGGCAATTTCCTTTGCGGTTATCTATGGAGTACTGCGACTGGTGAATTTTGCTACCGGCGCCACATACATGATGGGAGCCTTTGCCGGATGGCTTACGATTACGTATGTTTCGGAGAATATTTTTCTCGCCATTTTTGCCGGTATGGCAACGGGATGGTGTATCGGTTTTTTCATTGAAAAGGTAGCCATTAAATCTCTCCGGGGAGTAGCCCGGATTGCATCCCTTATTTGTACCATAGGGTTTTCTATTTTTCTGATCGAGATTGCTAATGTTGTGTTCGGTGCGGAAACGAAAGCGGTCCCTTCCTTCTTTGAACAAAAAGCATTTTCAGTGGGAGGAGCTGATATCGTCTGGTACCAGATTTTTCTGATCGGTACTGCAGGAGCGATTCTTCTTTTTCTTCAGTTCCTTGTGTTCAAGACAAAGGTAGGCCTTGCTATTCGTACAGTTTCCCTTGATTTTAAAACCGCGGGACTTATGGGAATCAACGTGGATCGTACCATTTCTTTTGCATTCTCTTTGGGAGGATCGGTCGCAGGAATTGCAGGGGTTCTGGGAAGTGTCTATTACAATATCGTGAATCCTACAATGGGGAATCTCCAGGGCCTTAAATCTTTTGCTGCGGCAGTATTTGGGGGATTAACTTCCATACCGGGAGCGATCCTGGGAGGTTACCTGCTCGCGATTATCGAGAATTTTGGAGTTCAAATTGTATCCGGTGGATATAGGGATATTATCGGATTTGTAATTCTCGTAGGATTTTTATTGTTCAGGCCTCAGGGATTGCTGGGCAAAAAGACTGCAATGTAGGCAGGAGTACGATGAAATTTTCAAAGCCCTCTCCACACTTAAAAAAGATACTCATTGTCGTGGGGATGATATTTTTAATCGGGTTTCCCTTCTTTATCCCGAATCCCTACATCATGCGAATTGCTATCATGTGTGGGATTTACATGGTATTAGCTTCAAGCCTGAACATCGTGATTGGATTTACGGGGATGTTCTCCCTGGGACATGGGGCTTTCTACGGGATCGGGGCTTATACTTCCGCGTTGCTGGCCTTAAACCTGAACTGGCCTTTCTGGATTACCCTGCCTATGGGAGGAATAGTAGCAGCTTTCTTTGGAGTATTGATCGGTGTAGCTACATTAAGGCTCCGTCAGACTTTCCTTGCATTTACCACTCTTGGATTCGGTGAAATCACCCGCATTTTAATTTTGAACTGGGATTCTCTTACCCGGGGCCCTATGGGATTACCGGGGATCCCTATTCCCACTTTTTTTGGAGTACGATTTTCTCAGGCTGGGTACTACTACTTTATCCTTATGTTTACCTTCCTCGTGGTAGTTTTCATTTATCGGATCTATCATTCCCGAATCGGGAGAGCCTTTATTGCCATACGCGAGGATGAACTTGCTGCATCTCATATGGGGATACACCTGTTCGGATATAAGACTCTCGCTTTTACTCTGGCCTGTGCTCTAGCAGGATTAGCAGGAGCCTTCTATGCCCATTTTGCCCGGTTTATTAGTGCGGATCAATTTGGAGGAAACGAATCTTTTGCCATTCTTACAATGGTTGCACTGGGAGGCACCGGATCCATTATCGGTCCTCTGATAGGAGCCGCAGTCCTTGTTCTCTTCCCTGAAGTGTTTCGGTTCCTGGCACAATTCCGGATGGTGATTTATGGAGCTATTCTTATATTTATAATCGTAGTGAAACCAGGCGGCCTTGCGGGAGTACGGGGAGTGTTTGAAAAGCCTGTTTCTACGTTTCGGGGAAAACGGAGAAAAGGAGGCCGTTGATGTTCTTCGAAATGAGAAAGGTGCGAAAAGAGTTCGGCGGACTCGTAGCAATAAATGATGTAGATTTGATCGTCCAACAAGGGAGCATCCACGCAGTAATCGGGCCGAATGGCGCCGGAAAAACTACCCTGTTTAACTGTATTACGGGAATGAAGCGGGCGGATTCAGGAAAGATTTTTTTTCAGGGAGAAGACATTCGGAATCTTCCCACGCACACAATTGTACGGAAAGGGATTGGACGAACGTTTCAGAATATTCGATTATTTCCCTACCTTACTGCAGTGGAAAATGTAAAAGTGGGAACTCATCTCCTTACCACGAGCAGGTTGTGGGATGCGGCTCTAAAAACTTCGCATTTTCGGAAGGAAGAGAAGGAAATAGAAGAACTCTGCATGGAACTGCTGAAACAGACGGGTTTGGAGAAAAAGAAGGATATTTATGCACGCAATCTGCCCTATGGAGAACAGAGAAAATTGGAGATTGCACGAGCCCTGGCTTCCCAGCCAAAACTGCTTCTACTGGATGAACCAGCGGCAGGCATGAATGCCACAGAGACAGCGGAACTGGATGATTTTATCCGATCTCTTAGAGATAGAGGGTTTACCATCATTATTATAGAGCATGATATGAAACTTATTATGAGCATTGCAGACATCATTTCAGTGATTGATTATGGGGTAAAGATTGCAGAAGGAACGGCTGCAGAGATACAATCCAACGAACGGGTAATCGAGGCTTATCTGGGGAAGAGGAGGAATTGAGGATGCCGCTGCTGGAAATAGAAAATCTGGTGGTCCAGTATGGGGCAATCCGTGCTTTGAAAGGAATATCCCTTTACGTGGAAAAAGGTTCCCTGGTAACCTTAATCGGTGCGAACGGCGCGGGCAAAAGCACCCTCCTGAATACAATTACTGGATTAGTAAAGGCGGTTGATGGAACAGTTCGTTTTTCTGGAAAAGAGATTACTAATTTAGATGCCCATGAAATAGTACACTGCGGTATCTGTCAGGTCCCGGAAGGACGAAAGATCTTTTCTGAGCTAACTGTAGAGGAAAATCTGTATGCAGGAGCTTATATTCTCTCCGATAAGAAGGAGGTAAAGAAAAACCTCGAGAGGGTATACGGACTGTTTCCTCGCCTGGCAGAAAGAAGAAAACAGGAAGGAGGAACTCTTTCCGGTGGAGAGCAGCAGATGCTGGCCCTGGCCCGGGGAACTATGTCTAATCCTGAATTGCTCTTGCTGGATGAACCCAGCCTGGGTCTGGCTCCTTTAATTGTGGATAAAATCTTTGAGTTTATCCTGCAGATCAATCAACAAGGAACGACAATTCTTCTGGTAGAGCAGAACGCAAATGTAGCCCTCCAGGTGTCAACGTACGGTTATGTTTTGGAAACCGGTACAATTCGGTTTCATGATACGTCCGAAAACCTGCGGAACAATGATGTTGTGCGCCGTGCATACCTGGGAATCGTATCATGAATATTTACTTCTGCGGTATGATTGGTTCAGGGAAAACTTCCCTTGGAATAAACCTTGCAAAAAAATTAGGATTAAAGTTCTATGACCTGGACCAGGAAATGGATTCGGTTTTGGGATACTCTTTTCATCAACTGGTGGAGGAACAGGGGTGGGTCGCTTTCCGGGAATTAGAATATTCTCTCTGTAAGAGTTTTTCCCGTACGAGCAACGCTATTATTGGT
>JAGODW010000144.1 GCA_017998025.1 Spirochaetales bacterium | reverse complement strand
ATCTGGAGGGCTGTAACACCGCCTAAAACAAAAGCGAGAGATGCAGCGGCTGCAATCCATCCGATCCCAACCTTCTTCTTCCATACAGGATGCGAAACCTCTCTGTATCTCTTCAGTAGTATTTTGGTCCGCCTTTGGGCTTCTTCTATTTCTTCAGAAGGGCATTCGATCACCCCTTCCTGTAGACGAGTGCAAATACGGCGATACCTCTGTACAACGGAAGCACATCGTTCACAGGTTTTAAGATGTTCTGTTACCCCCCTCCGGATATCCTCTGGAAGTTCTTCATCGAAGTAAGCAGATAATAGATCTGTATCAGGGCACATACGTTTCCTCCGAGTCATGGAAATACTGTGCAAGGCGTTCCCTTGCCCGATGAACACGGACTTTTACATTGGCTTCACTGATGTGGAGAATTGAAGAGATTTCTTTATAGTTCAAAGCGCCATACTCTTTCAGCACCAGAACCTCCCGAAGTTTATAGGGAAGGCGGTTTAGAGCTTCCAATACCTGGTGGATAGATTCCTTCTTTAAATATTCTTCTTCTCCTGTTTCAGGTAACAAAATAGGTTCTCGGACACTCCGATCGTATGCGTTCCGCTCTCTATCGACTCGTTTTACATGATTTAATGCAAGATTTTTTGCTACCCGGAATAACCAGAACCTGCCTTCCTCCTCCCTGGAGAAGGGAGCGTTTCTTTCCAGATATTTTATAAATGCCTCCTGACAAAGCTCTTCCGCAACCATAGAATCTCTTGTTATTCGAATCAAGAACTTATAAATCTGAGGAAAAGTAAACTCGTAAAACTGTTGAAAGTTCCCCTCGGAACCATTAACCACTTCCATGTTGAAAACAATTCTAACCGTTGAATGTTACAGGATTCATATACGTTTCCACCGGGTACCTGCAGGCGTATCCTCCAGTAAAATCCCGCGAGATTTTAACAGGTCCCGAATTTCATCAGACCGAACGAAATCTCGTGCTTTCCGGGCTTGTTCCCGTTCCTGAATCAATGCCTCTAGTTCGGGGTCTAAGGGTTCTTCTACAATCTCGGTTAAGTGCAATCCTAACACACGATCCATCTCCTGTACCAACCGATGCTTTTCTCTTTCATCAAGGTCAGGATCTTTTACCAGAGCCCATAGATCGGCGAGGGCTTGCGGGGTGTTCAAATCCATTGATATATGGGAGCGAAAATTTTCCAGATACATATTTCCCTTTTCACTGTAGTGGGTTTTATCTTCTGACCGGGGCCGCTCCCAACGAGAAATTCGTTCTAATAAATTCTTCCGTGCTGTCCGGGCTGCTTTTAACCCTTCAAAGCTAAATTGGAGTTGGCTCCGGTAATGCCCTCCCAGGCAAAAATACCGGTAGTCTAGCGGATCAAACCCTTCTTCAATAAGCCGTTCCAGGGTTAAGAACCCCCCCTTTGATTTAGACATTTTCTCCCGATCGATCAACAGAAACTCCCCATGAAGCCAATACCGCACCCAGGGTTTTTTCCCGGTTGCTGCTTCCGATTGAGCAATCTCGTTTGTATGATGGACTGGAATATGGTCTACCCCTCCGCAATGGATATCGAACTGTTCGCCCAGGTACTTCATGCTCATAGCACTACATTCCAGGTGCCATCCCGGGTATCCTTTCCCCCAGGGAGAATCCCACAGCATGGTTTGATGCTCAAACTTGGATCGGGTAAACCATAGGACGAAATCATGAGGATTTCTTTTGTTAGAATCAATCCCTGTTCGAGCTCCCGCCTTTAAGTCCTGGATATCCAGAAGGGCAAGCTTTCCATAATCCGGGAATCTATCAATACTAAAATAGATATTGCCCCCTGACTCATAGGTAAATCCCCGTTCTTCAAGTCGTTGAACCAGCTGAATCATCTCCGGGATATGTTCCGTCGCTTTACAGGTGATGGTGGGCCTAAGGATATTCAGCCGATCCGTATCCCGGAAAAACGCCCGGGTATACATTTCTGCAATCTCCCATACGGATCGCCCCGATTCCCGGGAACTTTTCAACATTTTATCTTCTCCCGAATCGGCGTCGTCTGTGAGGTGCCCTACATCGGTAACATTCATTACATGCTTTACCTGAAAGCCCAAAAATTCCAATACTCTTCGAAGAAAATCTTCAAATAGGTAGGTACGAAGGTTCCCGATATGGGCATAGTTGTATACCGTAGGTCCACAGGTGTACATTCCTGCCTTTCCCTCCTCTAAAGGAATGAAAGGCATCAATTGTCTTCCCAATGTATTATAAAACTGTAGTTCCACGGTTCTATCCTACTAAGAGTATTTCCAGTACAATAACAATGTGGACAAAGTACGAAAATTCAGGGAGAAAATCAATATCGCTGGTTCTGTTCGAGCCGAGGAGCCCATGTCGCTCCATACCTCCTTTCGGGTTGGGGGCCCGGCAGATCTGTATGTAGAACCTCTTTCCCTGGATGAAATGATAGTCTCCATCCGGTTAGCTCAGGAACTAGAGCTTCCCTGGATAGTACTGGGAGCAGGGTCCAATGTTCTGGTTGCCGATGAAGGAATTGAGGGAGTCGTGATCTCTACAGTTCATCTGAATAAAATAGAGACAGATGGAACGGTTCTCTATGCAGAAGCCGGAGCAATGGTAGAGAAGGTAACAGAAACCGCATGTAAGGCAGGACTTGGGGGGGTAGAATTCCTTTCTTCCATGCCTGGCTCCATCGGGGGGGCTGTCTGGATGAATGCACGTTGCTACGGTGCAGAGGTGGCAGATGTTCTTATAGAAGCAGGATACTTGAATACAGAACTGACTCTAAAAACTTTATTACTTCCCGATGAGAAAATGTCCTTTGGCTACAAGGTTTCCCCTTTTCAAAAGAATCCCTGGATCATTCTCTACGCACGGTTTCAACTGCATCCTGAAAATCCTGCCAATATTGAGCATAAAATGATTGAGTACCAGGAAGACCGTACCCGAAAGGGACATTTTATAGCTCCTTCTGCCGGTTCTATTTTCAAGAACGATCGGTCTTTTGGAGCACCGGCAGGCGTTCTGCTGGACAGACTGGGGTTCAAAGGCTTTCGTATAGGGGATGCCGAGGTATCTCCCCTCCATGCCAATATTATTTTGAACCGGGGGAAGGCGCAGGCAAAGGATATCCGGCAAATTATTACCCGGATGGAACAAGCGGTGCTGGATACCTATGGCCGTACCCTGGAACCGGAAGTCTTATTCATCGGCCGCTGGGAATCACGAACAGAAAAAAACAACGAAACTCGCAGGTAGGAAAAAGGATCAGAAACAAAATTGAAGGAATCTTCCCGACGAAATCCGATAAGTTCATAAAGCTCTACTTCGGTTCCGAGTTTCCAGTTTTTTCTTTTTACTGCTCCTGAAATACTTCCCTGAACCTGAAAATGGGGGTCCCATACTCCCTTCCCCCGGAATTCGAGTTCCCAGCTCCTGGAAGAGTAAGATGTTTCCACGGCAAAATTGTACTCGATCCCGCTATCTTCCTGGAGAATTGAAGCATCGAGGGAAGCGCCAAAGGGGCCTGATCGTATCCAGCCTTCCAGCTTCCAGGTTTTCTCTTCTGGTTTCTTCTCCCGAATAAGCTCGATCCGAAAGTTTCTCCCCTTTATTCCTCCATGAGTTGTAAACCAGTGATCGGGAACCCTGTCTCTATACCCTTTTTCTTCCCATTCCATCCCCAGAAGGAACGGATAGAGAGGATAGAGAAAGGCCGATAATGCATTCTGAAGTTTCCGAGTAGAGCGATCTCCCTCCGGAGAAATATAGTGGGTATTGCTATGTCCAGATAGACCCTTTACCTCGAACAAGTCAGTGGAATATTCCCCAAATAGGTGGGCAAAAACTCCAGGATTTTCATGGGAAGGCCGGGAGAATACGGTAGATACGGTAATCCTTCCCTTCCAGGAGTCTTTTACTTCCCAGGAGGCCCGGATTCCTCCATGGGCTAACGGTCCCTCAAGGTTCCTGGGCTTAGAAGGGAACCATTCTTCTGTGATTTTTCCTTCAGGAAGATCGGTAATCGAAACAAATCCAGAAAGGAGAGGTCTGCTATAGAAGGTAGGATCAGAATGGGTATCCTCTAAACCATACTGGAAAGATCCAAATAGATGGGGATTCCCTTCATCATCCCTATACCCTCCCAGACATACAAGGTCATCAGGCACTCGGGCCATTAAACCAAACCGTGTATGCTCCTCCCGACCTGAATACAGTTCTACACCTGTTTGTTCCTGAAATACTGCACCAGACAACCCATATCCTAAAGGATTCTGTGCCTCTCGAAGTTGCCCGGAAAGATCAATAGGCCCGGCTATCCCAAACGGTCCAATGAAGCCCAGAATTGTATAGGGTGTTTCTATCCCGTATCCCGAAGTACGCCGATCTAAAAATAAAAATTTATAATCTCCACTTTCTACCACCAGCCGATTTACCGTTTCTCCCGATACTGTAAGTTCTGTATCCAGAATACGGGTCATTTTTTCAGGAGGAAGAGCGAATAGACCACTTATCTGCCATCCAAGCATTCCGACGGCAAGAACACAGATACTGGATTTACCCACTGTACAGCACCACGTACGGAACTACAGGTGAAAAACAACTGTTGATTCAAAAAAATGCATGATTCTTGAAATTCTTTACAAACTATGTAAGTATGCAAAAATTAAAGTCTTAAAATAAACGGGAGGTGCTCAAATGATCATTCTCACTCTGAACTGTGGAAGCTCTTCGGTGAAATATCAGGTATACGACTGGGAAAAAGAAATGGTTCTCGCAACAGGGATCGTAGAGCGCGTAACCCAGGGGGGATCTTTCATAAAACATAAGGCAAAAGGGAAGGATGAGCACAAAATTGAACATAACTGTCCAGATCATAAAGTAGCTATCGAACTAATTATGAAGACATTAACGGATCCGCAGGTGGGCGCCATCGAGAAAATCGCAGATATTAAAGCGGTAGGGCATCGAGTTGTTCACGGAGGAGAAAAATTCTCTAAATCTGTGCGAATTACCCCCGAGGTTCTGCATACCTTTGAAGAGCTCCAGAATCTAGCACCGCTCCATAACCCTGCAAACATTACAGGTATTCGTGCCGCCCAGTCCGTACTCCCGAATGTTCCTCACTGTGCCATTATGGATACGGCCTGGCATCAAACCATGCCTCTATCTTCTTATTTGTATGCGTTGCCATACGAATGGTATACCCGGTAC
>JAGODW010000143.1 GCA_017998025.1 Spirochaetales bacterium | reverse complement strand
TTCCAGAATTGTATTACATCTCCTCGTTTGAGGGATAGGAATGTCTTCAACGCAGAGTTCAATGAACCCTCCTTTGAGTAGGAATGTTTTATAGAGTGCCTTTTAGCAGAGAGGGCAAATCTTCCCAGGGGGCCACAGACAAGGTATCGGATTCTCCCGCTTTTGGAAAGAAGAGGATCTGAAACCACCCGATGGGGAAGGCCTTCAGGGGTCTGGGAGGCAGAGAAGGACTCCCTTGCAGAATGAGACGCAGCCTCACTGCTTAGTACGAGGTAGGAGAACTTTACCGAGGTACGATCGGTAATTCGTGCTCGCCGGCCGATCTCTCGTACCAGGGAAGGAGGATTCCAGGGAATCTCCGTGTGGCAGCTCCCTTCCGGGAGCGCGGGGCAGGGCTTTTGGAAAAAACAGGGCTGTTCCACCCCCAGTTTTCCCTCCTGTGTTAAAAGGTCTCTTACCTTAAGAAGTTCCTGTGATGTTTGGGAGAGAGCTGGTTCCAGGATTACAATTTTCCCCTCCGGAGCCAGGAGCGGTATCAAGGATTGTACCAGTCGAAATCTTCGAAAAATCCTATCGGGTGCTCCTTTCCATAGTTCGTTCAACAGGTTCCCCAGAGTGATAAGGTGAAAGGGCCCGGAACCGGGAAAAACAGGTTCGGCAGTCTCCAGATCAATAAAAATGGTTTTCAGCCGTGCTTTCCGCCTCCGCGATAGCTCTTGTAAAACCTGTAAGGCCTTAGGGCTCCGGTCGCAGGCTGTTACTGAAGCAATTCCCTGATCCAGGAGCGTGAACGAAACCGGCCCCCCTCCAGCTCCCAGATCCAGAGCTTGTTTGGGAGTATGCTCGCTGCTGATCCAGGAACTTACGATAGGACGGAGGAGAGCCGTAGCGGCAGCGTACGAAATCGGCCAATAGTACAAAAGGTAGGCCCCTAAAGAATAGGAATCTTCAAGGTAGGGTACTCCTGCAAGGGCTCTTTCCCCTGTTAACCCCATAGAGATTCTTTGGACTTCTCGGGAAATACGGTAGATTTCTTCCCGAGAAAGGCCTGCTTCGCCCTTTTTATGAGGTGAAAAAGGTTTTCCCGATTCGTTCGCAATGTCTAAAAGGAGGGGCAAGTAATTTTTCACACGATGATTCTATGAAAGTACTCCTGTTTTGAAAAGACAGGAGAGTCCAGAACAAAAGTTCTGCTAACAGAAAGCATTTTTATGGGTAAATAAGTGCCTTTTTGGAGATTTTCTGCTATTAACTCTTGCGGTTCCAGGTAGAGCGTAGTATGTTTTAAGGGAGATTAATGTAGAGGGAGGTCTGCATGAAAAGAATACTGTGGTATTGGGTGGTAGTACCCATAGTTGCTTTAATGGCTGGGGCATGCGCTTCAACACCGCCCCCCAAAGAGGAAGCACCGCCACCTGCACCTCCAGCTCCCACGGTAGTTACCGTTCCTGCACCAGAGGAAGAGCTGAAGAATGCGGAATCTTTAAAAGAAACGATCGATAAGTACAATCTTTCTTTTGCATTGCCCGATGAGTACCAGCGGGCCAACGAAGAGCTCGCAGCAGGCAAAGAAGCCATGGGCAAGGATAATGCCAGAGCAAAGGATCTTTTGGTCAGTGCGGGGAAACGGTACAATGCCGTCCTGGACGCGGGACTGGAGAAAACGGCTGAAACTCGATCTACAGAGATGAATACAGCCCGCAAGAAGGCAGAAGCGGCAAAAGCCCCCCGGGCAGCAGTTTCAGAGTATACGCTGGCAGAGAATAAGAGAGCCGAAGCGATGCGGTTGTATGGAGAAAAGAAGTATCTGGAAGCCTACCAGGCGTCAGAGGAAGCTGTGGCTGCCTATAACAGGAGTATTGAGATAGCGGAACAGAAACGGTTGGCTGCGGAAAAGAAGTTGAGTGATGCTGCTCAGGAACAGGAGGTAACTACTTCCCGGCTTGAGGAAGTTAGCAAAGAGATCAGTGGAGGCAACCCATGAAAAAACGAACCATACTATTTTTCCTGGGAATAATGCTTGTGGGCTTAACTTCCCTGCCTGCGCAGAATCTACTGGATAATCCGGAATATCGGAAAGGGCTTGAGTTGCAGGCCCAGGCAAAGCAAGCCTTCGAGGAAGGAGACTATGATCGATCCGTGGAATTAGCTGCTCAGGCACAGGAACAATTCAAGAAGGCCCGGGAATATGCAGAATATTTGAGACTTCGATACATGGCCTATAATTTAAAGAACCGGGCTACGGATCGACTGAAATATGCGGATTATATCAATGCGTTAAAACATTATCCGAAAGAGTATACAGAGGCACGAACGGTATTTCAAATTGCAGAAACTGCATTTAATGCCGAACAGTATGAGGAAAGTGCGGAAGGGTACCGGAAAGTATTGGACCTGTTGAAGGATATTCAACTCGTTACTCCTGCTCCTACAGCGGAACTGGCTAAAGTAGAGAATCTTCGGGATTTGATCTTAAAGTATGACCTTGCATCCTCCCGGCCTACCGAGTTTCGAAGAGCGGAAGAAGCCTACAAGAGAGGTAAGGAATTGATGGATAAGGACAATGCGCAGGCTCAATTACAGCTTTCCAATGCACTGAAGGATTATCAGACGGTGTTCGACGCAGGGATGGGGGCTTTAGCAGCGAAACGCAGGGCAGAAATTCTTGCCGCTAAAACAAAAGCAGAGGAAGCGGAAGCGCAAAAGCTTGCTACAGACCTATATGCAACGGGTCAGAGAAAACAAAGCGAGGCAGAGATGCTGTATGCTTCCCGGGCATACGATGAAGCCTGGAAAGTTTCCGGAGAGGCTATTGAAGCGTACAATGCCAGCTGGAAGGAGGCGGTAGCCAAATCTGCCTCTATCTTACCGGAATTTTACACGGTGAAACTCATTCCTGAACGGAGGGAGTGCTTCTGGAGGATCGCAGAGTACGACTTTGTCTATGGAGACCCCTGGAAATGGAAGATACTCTATGAGGCTAATAAACAGCTCCTTCCGGATCCGGACAATCCAGATCTTATTCTTCCGGGAACTCGTCTTCGGATACCGAGTATTAAGGGAGAACAGCGAAGCGGTGAACGGTAGGTAAGCATACCGTAATTCGATGATCACAATTTTATCTACAGCCCTTCTCATCCTATGGATGGGAGGGGCTGTTTCTTGTTCTTTTCACCGGGAAATACCTATTTATATAGAACCGGCTTTAGAGGAATACGGAGAAAAACTCCCGCCGTTGCCAGAGGGATTTTCCTGGAAACGGATAGAAAAGAAGGGGTCAGTCCCGGTGAACAGCGAGTTAAATGCAATTCCTTTACTCCTGGTTCGTGAAGGTTTCCCTCGCAGTAGTATAGATTTCCAGGACGAATTGAAGAGGGATGACCTCAAAAAAACCTTAAAAATCATTCCCTTTGCCCCTAAAACTTCGTTTCTCGACCCTGGAACCAATATCCAGAAGGAAGAAGTAAAAGAATTTTCTCTCGTTCCGCTCGATTCAATCCAGTTTCCCTATAAGGCTCTTCGGGTAAATGGATTATTCCCGGGAGAGGAAGGATACCCCTATCTGGGAAAAGTCGTTTTACGTGTAAGATTTGAGCATCTCAACGCATCGCAGGCCCAGAAAGAAACACTCCTGCACTGGTTTCAATCGATCCCGGATCCAGAACCGCCCCGGATAGCACGTATTGCAGCAGTAGGGGATATTATGGCCGGAAGAGGGGTGGAGCGTCTTCTTCAGCAGGGAGAGAACGGCCTAAAGGCCGTATTCGGCGATACCCTGCCTATCCTTCAAAGTCACGACCTATGTCTGGGAAACCTGGAAGGGGCAGTAACCCGTGGGGAAAAAGCGCTAAAAAAATCGTATACCTTTAAGTTCCCTCCGGAAATCCTTCCGCGTTTGAAACAGGCAGGTTTTCAATACCTCTCTGTGGTAAACAACCATGTGTTTGATTATGGGGAGGAGGGGTTTCTAGATACCCTTAAAGCTCTGCAAGAAAGAGGTATCGGAACCTCGGGAGTCGGTCGCAACGTGGAAGAAGCCTCAAAACCGTGGAAGTTTTATCTAGATTCCCTTCTGGTACAGGTACTGGCCGTGGGAGCTTATCCGCCAGAACCGGGAAAGTTTGATGGAAAGAAGGATGCTGCCGCGGGACTGGATAGAGGAGGGATCCTCTGGGAAGGGGAGGAAGCCTTACAGAGCATGTCGCTCAACTTTTCCTCCAATAGCTTTGATATCGTTATGGTCCATGGGGGATATGAATGGGCAGAGATCCCTCAGAAGGAACAGAGACTTCTCTATCATAAATGGATAGATGCCGGAGCGGATTTAGTAGTAGGGTCTCATCCCCATGTGCTTCAAGGAATGGAAGTCTATAAGGGAAAACTAATTTTGTATTCTCTGGGTAACTTTATTTTTCCGGGAATGGATGAGACAAAGTATGGAGAAGATTCCTGTATTCTTTCTTTGGGACTGTATGGGGGAGAGGCAAGGTATCTGGAGGTATATCCGGTGCGGTTACAGGCAATCTCTGTTCGGCTGGATCCATCACCTCGTATTGTGGAACGATTCTATCGCCTTTCTAAGGCTATATATCTAAATCAATAAAAGAGGGGGCGGTGTCTTTGAAGCTGAGAGGGGTATTCTTAGAGCGAACATGAGACATTCGAAGTTTTAAATCGTCCAATTGCCTTCTTAACAGAACGCAGTTACCCCGGGTGGCTTCTAGAGCCCGCTGGCGTGCTTTTTGGACCCTCGATTCTAAAAGAAGCTCGTCTTCAAAAGGCTTCCCAGCTGTAGCTTCCGGGAAAAGGCCAGTATCCCGGGATAGTGCGGAGATGCATCGCTCGAGGTTTGTTAGACTCTTGAGTGTTTCCTGTTCCAGACCCTGATAGTATTCGATCCGTTCCGCATCTTCCTGCTCAATCGCTTTACTGAGCTTTTCCATTAAATGGGAATAAAAAGATAACCGCTCTTCCAATGCGGCTTTTAATTGGAGGCTATGCATAATTTCAACCAGCTAGATTTACCCCGGAACGGGGTGTGGATTCTTCTACCTGAACGTGGGCAATTTTAATCCACGCCTCCCGTAATTCTTCCAGAAGCTTACGAACGTCCTCCATTGGTTTAGCGTCTTTGCGGACGTTTGCTTCCATTAGCTGCCGGTTAAAGAAAAGGTATAGACCGAGAAGGTTCTTTGCAATTTCTCCGCCTTTCTCAAAATCCAGGGACGCGGTCAATTCAGTAA
>JAGODW010000142.1 GCA_017998025.1 Spirochaetales bacterium | reverse complement strand
CACTAAACCGAAGCACACTGTTAAACTGAAGCCAGCCTGTAGACCGCTCTACACCTTGAATTAGAATAGGCTTGTCCGCGGTAACCGATAGATGCCCGTCCATGGGCTGAAAAATTATCTCTGTGGGAAGATTTTCCAGCCCAATCCCTTGGTCTGCTGACAATTCCTCCAGGGAAAAATCCGATGAGGTGAAAGGAAAAAGTATTTCGCGATTCCATTTGCCCTGGCTGTAAAGGTAGAACTTCATATACTGACGGGTCTGTATACGAAACCGGGAAGGATATGTTCGATACGGAAGAACTAAAAGTCGATACAGAATTACCAAAATACCAAGCCCGATACCGATGAGAACGCAGAGTATACCCATTGTTATGCATCCAATGTATAGTTTTTCCCTGGTTCAACAATTAGAGGCTGGGGGAACCCTTGTTCTTTCAGATAGGTGGAAAGATGCGTCTGTGCCTTATCTTCTCCATGAACGAGGTAAATAGACCGTAACCGGGATCGATCGAGGCTTTTCAGGTATTCGCCCGTTTCCTGGTAATCCGCATGGGCACTCATGGCGCTGATTCTCTCGACCCGAGCCCGAACAAGGTACCGATTTCCCAGAATCTTTACCTCTTTCTCGCCATCCTGGATTCTACGGCCCAGAGTATTTTCTGCTGTATATCCCACGAATAATACGGTATTTCTGGGGTCCTGGATATTATTAGCAAGGTGATGAAGGATCCGTCCTGCTTCACACATGCCGTCTGCTGAAATAATCAGGGCTGGATGTCGCAACGAATTGAGAGCCTTAGATTCCTCCACGCTTGTGGTAAAATGAAGGTTGTTAAACCCGAATGGATTCTTCTGATGCTTTAGAAAGGCCTCATGAATCTCCTGGTCGTAACATTCCGGATGAACCTGAAAGATGGTTGTTGCATTCGTGGCCATGGGAGAATCCACATAAATAGGAATATCGGGAATCTTGTGCTCATCCACCAGCAGGTGGAGAAGGTATACAAGCTCCTGGGTTCTTTCCACGGCAAAGGCAGGAATAATTACTTTTCCTCTCTGATCTACCGTCTCATTGATCACCTGGGCCAGTTTATTCAACGCTTCTTCTTTGGTTTCATGGAGTCGGTCGCCGTAGGTGCTCTCCAGTACCAGAATATCGGGGGCAGGTACAGGTTCCGGATCTCGAATAATCGGTTTCCCCTTTCTTCCCAGATCTCCGGTAAAAACGATTCTCAAAGGTTCTTTCCCGCCATTTTGAATGGTAAAGCACGCCAGGGCAGAACCCAATATGTGTCCGGCATCATAAAACTCGGCGGTAACTCCTGATGCAGGAGTAAAGGGACGATGGTAGGAAACTGCAACGAATTGTTCTGTTGCCTTCACTACATCCTGTGCATCGTAGAGAGGTTCCCAGGTAAACACTTCTCCCCGTTTTGCAGCCTGTTTGGCCAGATATTCCCTATCCCGAGCCTGGATATGAGCCGAGTCCATCATAATAAGGGAGGCGATGTCCCGGCTGGCCGGAGTTGTATAGATGTTTCCTTGGTATCCCTCCTTAACGAGGTAGGGAATTAAGCCGCAATGGTCGTAATGGCCATGGGTTAAAACCATCGCATCAAGTTGCTTTGCATCTTGAAAGCCGGACCGGTTCTTTTCGTCCGTTTCTTTCCGTTTTCCTTGAAAGGCTCCGCAGTCGACCAGGATCGTTATATCATCCAGAGTAAGGTAGTGGCGGGACCCTGTAACCTCCCGGGCACCTCCCCGGGACTGTAAAGATATTTTCATGGGATAAATGTAGTAAAACGTGGATTTTTACACAAGCAAAATGCAGAAAAATTATAAGAAGTTCCCCTTGCGAGAAGGAATGTAGGGAGAGTATAGTGATAGAAAATGAGTACTGATAGAAAGAAATTAAGGATACTTCCGCTACTCATTGTGCTGGTACTCTTTCCCGGCCTTCGATCTGTCCCCGTATTCGGAGGGGAGGAAAAACAGGTAACGATCTATGTTGATGCTTCTGCTCGAGAATATGGAAAATCCTGGAAACGGCAGGGAACCCGCTCTATTTTCTTTAGGGAATTCTCTTCTACCCGCACGCTGGAAACGACAGATCCGGATGGAATTCTAACGGCGGTGCTCCTGGATGTGCGGGTAGAGAAGGCACTAAAACAGTTCCTTCAAGGGTTTCAAGAACGGTGGCTGGAACCGGCCTGGTACTGGCAGGAAGTACGGGGAAATCGTGCCGTCTATACGTACTATAATCCCTCGACGCGGATACAGATTTCTTTTTCTCTTGAGAAACCAAATTCTAAAATCCTGGACTTGATCGATCGTACCTATGCACGGGATCCGGTGAATCGTAAGGAAGTACGGGATGCGTATCTCAATGGCTATGTAATTCGTATTCACAGTGCGGAAAATGTACTGGAGCCCTGGCTGGATACCATCTCGTTTGAAGAAGCTCTTATCGCTGCAACTTTAATCGGAAACACGTTTCAGCCGCTTCTAGGCATCCATGATGCCTGCGGTCTTTTAGAGAGCCTGCCCGGGCGGGTAGAAAGCCTCCTCTCCCTCACTCTGGTGAACTATCGCCCCCTGAAGGCAGAATATGAAGGAGAATATCGATCGTTTATACTAAGGATCCATCAAATGGCCGGGAATCTTCCCAGGAATCTATGGGAAGAAGCACATAAAAAAATAGAACTCAGCGAAGTTTGGGAGACACAACTACCGGAAGAGCTCCTGGCGCGTAAAAAAGGAAGAAAAGAAGATATAGTTCTTCTCTTTTACGATGTTTTAACCCGCCTGGGGTATGAAACCTGTCTTTTAGCGGCTCGTAAAACTCCGGCAGAAGATCCTATACTTATGACTCTCTATAGGACCGGAGGAAAAGGGAACTGGGGTGCTCTTCTGGAAGATCGTCCGGTAGCAGATGTAGGAGCGGATTGGAGGAATGTTCCTGCAATAGTGCTGGGGGGCGAACCCATGTTTGTCTCTCTGGATGTGAATAAGATTTTTCAGCAAAAACGGATCGATTTTCCCGATAGCTCGCAATGGTCAGGCAACCCGACGGAATAAGCTCCCCGCCGGTATTTATTACTTTTTTGTTAAACGTTCTGGCAGTACCGCTCCTAGAAAGTTTACATAGATCTTCCAGGAATTTTTCCCATATCCCCCGGCCATTACCCAGGCAGAAGGGATGCTACGTTCTTCCAGAAAATGGTAAATTAACAGATCCCGACGAAACAGATCGTTTTCCGAAAGTTTGAGGAGATCTGCAGAGGGAAGTTCGTCTCCTTCAAAAGGATCCGATCCATCCACAACGAGGGCAAGATCTGGATATCCAAACTGTTCTATCCCCTTAAGCCCTTCAGCAAGCCGGGAAACATACTGATCCTCCTCCCCCGGGAAAATCCCTATATCAATATCGCTCGGCGTATATGAAAGGTTGTACGATCCATCCGGGCCATATTCTGGAGTGTCCAGCGGCCATCCCTGGGCCATGTGGATACTGAGGGTGCGGATTGAAGAATCCCCCTTTGTGAGTACCGCTGTACCATCCCCCTTATGTGCATCCACATCGATAATCCAGGCCGTCTGTATGCGATTTTCCGCCTGGACTTTTCTCAAAGCGACGATTAGATCATTGATCATGCAAAACCCTGCTCCATGATCGGGCATAGCATGGTGCGATCCTCCTCCTAAATGATAGGCAAATCCGGTTTCCAGGGCTGTAGTGCACGTTTCATAGGTTCCCTGGGTATTTGCCAGAGCCCGGATAAACAAATCCGATAGAGGGCGGCGTGCTTTTGTAGGATCGTACCGATTATAATTGCCGCTGGAATCGATCAGTTCAAATGCAAGGATAGCCTCTTGACCTACCAGCGGAGAATACAACCGGTTCACATACTCTTTTGTATGCACTCGGAGCAAATCTTCCTTTTCGATCCCTCTACAGGAAGGAGTGCGATGCCACAGATGTTCCGGAAACTCTTTCAGGGGGCCATTCTTCAATCCTTCGTATACCCGCTCCTGTTTATCGTACCGTGAGGGAATAAGGATGCCAAAATCTATGAGAGGCATCGTACAGTTAGGATTGTAGAGAATCATGTAATGAAATATACGATATATTTTGTACCAGGGGAATAGGTATGCAGTTTTACCTTCATAGGACACTCTGATAGGAAAGATTTTCTCGTACCCATAACAGGGCATTCTCTTGCGAATTCTGTCCCCTTTGTGTATAACAACCGTATGAAACCAACACTTGTTGTTATGGCGGCCGGGATGGGTTCTCGATATGGAGGTATTAAGCAGATCGATCCGGTGGGTCCCGGCGGTGAGGCGCTTTTAGATTACTCGGTTTACGATGCCTTGCGATCCGGATTCGGAGATGTCGTGTTCATCATTCGAAAGGCGATCGCGGAAGACTTCAGAGCCTTTTGCAAGGGGAGGTTTCCAGGTATTTCTTACCAGTGTGTTTATCAGGAGCTGGAAGATCTTCCTCCGGGTTTTCCCGTTCCTCCAGGAAGAGAAAAGCCCTGGGGTACTACCCATGCCGTACTCCGTGTACGGGATAAGGTGAAAGGCCCGTTTGCGGTAATTAATGCGGATGATTTCTATGGGAGAGACTCCTACCAGGTGCTGGCACGGTTCCTCACGGAAAAAAGAGGTAATCCGCTGGAATTTGCCCTTGTAGGGTATCGTCTAAAAAATACTCTCTCAGAACATGGAAGCGTAAGTCGTGGGATTTGCAAGGTAGATTCTGAGAATTATCTTGTTTCCGTGGAGGAGTATGTAAAGATTGAACGAAACGGAAATCGGATTGTGAGCACCGAGCCTTCTCAACCCGGAGAATTCACAGGAGAAGAGATGGCATCTATGAATATGTTTGGGTTTACTCCGGCATTGTTTCCACTCATTGAGAGGGAATTTATCCGATTTCTTCAAGAGAACGGAAAAGATCTCAAAGCCGAATGTTACATTCCCCGTGTAGTTGGAACCTTGATCCATAAAGGGGAAATTTGGGTTCGGGTTCTGAATTCTATCTCTCCCTGGTTCGGAATCACTTACCAGGCGGATAAGCCGACCGTAATGGAACGAATCCGGGACCTTGTTCGGCAGGGAGAGTACCCTCCTCGTTTGTGGGCCTAAAATCTTTTACGTTTGCGGTGTTCCCCGTAGAGTTAACATTCGTATCGTTCCCTGGAGTTCATTTATCTTTTTCTGCTGAGCAGTTAATACGGTAATAAAA
>JAGODW010000141.1 GCA_017998025.1 Spirochaetales bacterium | reverse complement strand
CAAAGGAACTGAAGATACCGGGGTACAGGGCAATAAATGTATAGGCTGCCATTCGTGGAAGAGAAGCAGAGAAATCTGTTTCATGTTTTTTTACAATTTCGAGAGAAAATAAACACGCTAATAGAATAAGATAAAAAACAGAGGAAAGGGAGAAATTCCAGATTCCCAGCACTTCTCCGTAGGCGGAAAGAGGCCCTAACATTCCCAGAAAAAATACGACAGGTTTTACTAAGAATGTCCCCCGGTTCTTAAATATGTTCCCCAATTCTAAAGCAGCAATGCCGGCAGCAGCCATGCAGAGAAAGGAAAAAGCTCCATACTGGAAGAAGGGTAAAAAGAGAAGCATACATGCCAGTAAAGGCAATGCGATGAAAAATAAAAGGAGGCGGACTTGAACGTTATTCACACTACACCACCGTATTTCCTATTTCTAGATTGATAGTTCACAAGAGCTTCTATGAAGTCATCGGGAGTAAAATCGGGCCAGAGTTTAGAAGAGAAGTAGAGTTCTGAATAGGCAGATTCCCATAGAAGAAAATTACTAAGCCGCATCTCTCCCGCTGTACGGATAATCAAGTCAGGATCGGGAATATCGGGATTATCTAGATATCCTGCAAGAAGTTTTTCTGTAATCGTTTCTGGAGCTATGTTTGGAATCTCTTGAAGTAGTTTCTGAATAGCCCTTACAATCTCGTTTTTTCCCCCATAATTGATAGCTAAATTCACTGTAAGGCGATGATAGGAAGAAGTATCTTTTATTACGGCAAGGACATCTTCCTGTACTTCCTGCGGCAATCCTGAGATATCTCCGCTGTACCGTATTCGAATCTCGTTTTCCCTGTAGAAATCGTACTCACGCCGGAGATGCTGGTGTACCAACCCCATGAGGAATGAAACCTCTTCCTTTGCTCGTTTCCAGTTTTCCGTGGAAAACGTGTAAAGCGAAAGGTAGCGGATTCCTATCTCTGCCGCTGTTTTTACGATAGTTTTTGTAGTTTTTAGCCCTTCGTTGTGTCCAGCGGTTCTGGGGAGATTCCTGTTCCGGGCCCACCTGCCGTTTCCATCCATGATGATACCCACGTGGACAGGCAGGTGTTCAAGAACTCCATTTCTAGAGGAAGATTCAAGCATTCAAACTTCCATGATTTCTTTTTCTTTTGCTTCAAGTTCCTTATTGATTTCCATCATAAAACGATCGGTCAATTTCTGGATTTCATCGCTATATTTCTTTTCCTGATCTTCCGTTATATCCCCGTTTTTCAGAGCCTTTTTCAGCTCATCCATCGCATCTCTCCGGATGTTACGACAGGAAATCCGGCACTGTTCTGCCATATTCTTAGCGACTTTAACCAGTTCCTTCCGGCGTTCTTCCGAGAGGGGAGGGATATTTATCCGAATTACCTTTCCATCGTTATTGGGATTTACCGAGAGTTCAGACATTTGAATCGCTTTCTCGATTTCCCCGAGAAGGCTCTTATCCCATGGTTGAATCACGACGAGCCGGGCTTCTGGAACAGATATTGTAGCGATCTGACTTAAAGGAGTTTTTTGTCCGTAGCAATCTACCCGGATTTTATCGAACAGGGCAGGGGAAGCCCTCCCTGTTCTAAGAGTGTTAAAATCATCTTTTAGGGATCGTAAGGATTTTTTCATCCTTTCTTCAGCCTGGGATGTAAATTTGTCCATATAGAGCCTCTCCCTATTTAAGTTCTTCTCCAACTTTATAATAGAGGAACTGTACGATAGATACGGTACCTCTCACTTCTTTTCCTACTTCTGCCGCTACCTGTGCAACCGAATGTTTGTCGTCTTTTACGAAAGGCTGATCTAGTAAGCAGACTTCAGCAAAGTGTTTCTTAAGTTTACCCTTTACAATTCCCTGCAGTACATTAGCTGGTTTCCCCAGATTTTCTGCCTGCTTCATAAAGATTTCTTCCTGTTCCTTCAAATAATCCTGTGGAATGGACTGTTCAGAAAGGAATAAAGGACTAAATGCAGCTACATGGAGGGCACAGTCGAATACAAAAGAGCGGACCTTCTCATGTGTTAATAATTCCGGCTTGTCTACCCGGGCTTTAACAAGGACACCGATTCTACCTTCGCCGTGAATGTAATCTAGAATCATCTCATTCGGTCCTGCCGTGATAACATCCGCCCTTCGTAACGCCATGTTTTCCTTGATCGTGCTTATCAAGGACGCGATCTTTTCTGTGATTTCCGGACTCTGGGGAGGAACTCCGTTATCTACAATCATAGAAATGAGTTCATTGCCCAGTCGAATAAAATCCTGATTCTTTGCTACAAAATCGGTCTCACAGGAAAGCTCCAGGATCCCAGCCCTGGATCCGGAAATGCGAGTGAATACTCTCCCTTCCTTTGTCGCTCTTCCTACCCGTTTGGCAGCCGCTGCTAAGCCTAGTTCCTTTAAAATCTTTTCTGCCTTTTTAAAATCTCCCTCCGCTTGTGTGAGGGCTTTCTTGCAGTCCATCATTCCAGCCCCGGTCTTCTCCCGCAGGGCCTTTACATCTTCGGCTCTAATTTCCACTCTGATCTCCTCTTCTCTACCTATGAATAAATTTTACTCTTCGTATAGTTTGTCTTCGTCGATTCCTACTTTTGCTGCTACATCCTCTTCTTCAGGAGTTTCTTCCTTTTCTTCAGGGGTATAGTTTGAGTAATCTTCCGTAGTGAATCCTGCTTCTTCATTTTCTGAAGCTATGCCGGTCCGTATGCCTACGGGAACCCGTTCGTGCTCTTCATCTTCAGAGTACCGGGCCCGTACAGCTGCTTCGTCATCCAGGATGGGCTCTTCATCCTCCTGGTACGATTCGATCACTTCCAACCCGATTTCATTGTCTGCTTCGATTACCGCATTAGAAATGATCTGGGTAAACAGGGTGATAGAGCGTATCGCATCATCGTTTCCCGGAATAGGATAATCGATCCCTTCTGGATTACAGTTCGTATCCACCACGGCTACGATAGGAATTTTCATCCGTTGTGCTTCGGCTACGGCTATAGCTTCTTTCCGGGTATCAATAATGAAGAGGATGCCGGGGAGTTCTTTCATGTCTTTGATACCTCCCAGGTTTTTCTCCAGCCGCGCTTTTTCCTTCATGAGGGAGGCTACTTCCTTTTTCGTCATTCCTTCGAAGCTGCCGTCTACCTCCATTTTTTCCAGCTTTTTAAGGCGGAGAAGAGATTTCTTTATAGTAGAAAAGTTTGTAAGCATCCCTCCGAGCCAGCGGTTATTCACATAGAACATTCCACACCGCTCTGCCTCTCTCTGGATAGCACTCTGAGCCTGTTTTTTAGTCCCTACAAACAGGACAGATTTGCCGTCCAGCACGGTTCTGCGAACCGCATCGTACGCCTCTTTAATGGCGGCGATTGTTTTTTGAAGATCGATAATGTGGATACCGTTTCGCTCGGCAAAGATGAATTTCTTCATCCGAGGATCCCACCGCTTGGTCTGGTGGCCAAAATGGACTCCTGACTCAAGCAAATTTTTCATGGTAACAACTGCCAATGCTTCCTCCTATGCCCATACTCTTCAGGTATGGTCCTTCTCTAATTCTCAATCGGTAAATTCCGACGGAACATTTTATCCGTAAAACGGATACTGATTACGCTTTAAGATGACATAAATCGAACGAATTGGCAAGCCCATCACCGTGCTGTAGTTTCCCTGGATGCTTTCTATGAAGCAGGCCCCCTTTTGTTGAATCCTATACCCGCCAGCTACCCCCTGCCATTCCCCTGTGTTCAGGTACCATTCTATTTCAGCAGTATCCAGGGGGGCAAATCGAACCCAGGCCATTTCTGATATCTGATCGTACGTATTTCGATGTCGATCATACAGAGCAAGGCCGGTAATGACCCGATGGACCTTTCCTGATAGAAGCTGTAAGAATAATCGAGCCTCCTCCCTGTCTTTGGGTTTTCCCAGGATTCGTTTCCGGAAGATCACCAGAGTATCGGCGCCGATGAACCAGCGAGAACCTGCAACGATCCGTTTTTGAACTACCCTTTCGATTTTCTTACGAGCCAGTTCACAGGCAAAAGCAGAAAAATCTTCCCTCTCGTTCCCTGTTTCTTCTATTTCTTCAGCACACACGATAAAAGGTAGATCGATCTGTTTCAGTAGCTCCTGTCGTCTGGGAGATGAGGATGCCAGCACCACTGTTTCCATACAGGCATTGTATGAAAGAGGATCCTACTGTCAAGCAGAGTCCCTGTAACAATTGTTACTGTTCTACAGAAAAATTTAGCGTATCCTGTACGCCCAAAGGAAAAGAGGAAATGAAGCGGAACATAATCGAAATAGATGAATCGTTGTGTAATGGATGTGGTGCTTGTCTTCCCAACTGTGCAGAAGGGGCGTTGAAGATTATCGATGGGAAAGCTCGTATCGTAAGCGATCTATTCTGTGACGGGTTGGGAGCCTGTATAGGGCACTGCCCTCTGGGAGCTATTCGAATTGTAGAACGAGAGGCAGAACCGTACGATGAGTGGAGTGTGATGGAACGTATCGTAAAAGCAGGACCCAATCTAGTGAAAGAGCATCTCCGACATCTGGAGGAACATGGACAGACGGAATATCTGGTACAAGCTCATGAATTCCTAAAGGTGTATGGGTACGATATATCCATACAAGAATCGGTTCAACCCGCAGTGCCTCTTAAAAATCAATGGCCGATTCAACTTCATCTGGTGAATCCCCGCTCTTCGGTTTTTCATGATGCGGATCTCCTGGTAGCTGCGGACTGTACAGCCTTTATCGCCCGGAATTTTCAGAGTTCTTATGTAAGCGGAAAAGCAATAGTAGTAGCCTGTCCGAAACTCGATACAGGGCAGGATGCCTATATAAGGAAATTGGCTGCGTTTCTGGAGGAGGGAGGGATTCGTTCTATCACAGTACTTATCATGGAAGTTCCCTGTTGTGGAGGGCTGGTACGATGGGTGCAAGAGGCCCTTCGTCAGGCTCCTCGTTCTGTCCCGTTTCGAGTACAGGTGTTAAGTATAGAGGGAGAATTGATTGAAGAATTCTGATATACTCTGCTTTCGAAATGGAACTTGTACGCTGCCCCTGGTGTGTAGGAGATCCTTTGTATGAAACGTACCACGACACAGAATGGGGCACCCCTGTAGGGGATGATAGGACACACTTTTAATTCCTTGTATTAGAATCTGCCCAGGCAGGGTTAAGCTGGATCACGATTTTAAGAAAGAGAGAAGCTTTTCGCCGTGCCTATGCAGGA
>JAGODW010000140.1 GCA_017998025.1 Spirochaetales bacterium | reverse complement strand
TACTTTGACTGGGAGGGGGATAAGCCTTTGAATTATCCTCTTCGCCAGAGTGTGATCTATGAAACGCATGTTCGCGGACTTACCGCATCTCCTAGTTCGGGGGTGAAGCACCCGGGAACGTATCGAGGAGTGATCGAGAAGATTCCTTACTTTACCCGGTTAGGGATAACGAGTCTGGAATTCCTCCCCATTATGGAGTTTGACGAGTACGAGTTTAAACGTAAGAACCCCCTTACGGGAGAGGACCTGGTAAACTACTGGGGCTACAGTACGATTGCTTTTTTCGCCCCCAAAGGATCCTACTCCGCTTCCGGTTCTCTCGGCGAACAGGTAACAGAGTTCAAGACACTGGTTCGGGAACTTCATAAGGCAGGAATCGAGGTGATTCTCGACGTGGTGTTCAATCATACGGGTGAAGGGAATGAACTCGGCTATACGTATAGCTTTCGAGGGTTGGACAACCAGATTTATTATATGCTGGATGAAAATCCCCGGTACTATAAAAACTACTCCGGCTGCGGTAATACGCTGAACTGTAACCACCCGCTGGTACGAAACCTGATAATGGATAGCTTACACTACTGGGTAATGGAGATGCATGTGGACGGGTTCCGATTCGACCTTGGCTCGATTTTGGGGAGGGACCAGAAAGGAAGGATCATGGAGAATCCCCCCATGCTGGAAACAATTGCAGAGGATCCCGTACTCCGGAATACTAAGATCATTGCGGAAGCGTGGGATGCAGGAGGTGCATATCAGGTGGGAAGCTTTCCCGGAGGACGCTGGGCAGAGTGGAACGATCGGTATAGGGATGAAGTGCGTCGATTCTGGCGGGGGGACGATGTTTCTGTCGGAGGCCTGGCAACCCGGATTACCGGCAGTTCAGATTTATATTTACGGGACGGCCGCAAGCCGTTCCATAGCATCAACTTTATTACCTCCCACGATGGATTCACTTTGCGGGATCTCGTTTCCTACAATCAAAAGCACAATGAAATGAACGGGGAAGGAAACCGGGATGGAACCGATCATAATCTGAGCTGGAACCATGGCGTGGAAGGAGAAACGGATGATCCTCTTGTGCTGAATCTTCGCAAGAGGCAAATGAAGAATTTTATGTCTACCCTCCTTCTATCCCTCGGCACTCCTATGGTACTGGGGGGAGACGAGTTTGGTCGTACCCAGCGAGGGAACAATAACGCGTACTGTCAAAATAATGAAATCTCCTGGTACGATTGGAGCCTGATGGAAACGAACCAGGATTTATACCGATTTGTAACCTTATTGATTCAGTTTCGATTCACTCACCACGCATTTTTACGACCCGAATTCTATACGGGAAAAGATGGAAACTATAATGCGATGCCGGATATTACCTGGTTCGACGAGAAGGGGCGAAATCCCGATTGGGGGCTTCAAAAGAAGCTCCTGGCTCTCCGGATCGATGGGAGTGAAGCACCTCTGGAGCAGGATCGGGATGAAAACGATTACTACATCCTATTTAACGCTTCAGAGAAAGCACGGATATTTGTTGTAGCCCCTCCCCGGGCTGATATGTATTGGCATCGCTTGATCGATACCAGTCTTCCCTTGCCCAACGATTTTTCCTACCCACCGGGCACAGAGCCGAGGATTTCTCCGGTAAGCCGGTACACAGTACGGTCACGATCCATGGTTGTCCTTATATCGTACTAAAAGCACCGTCCTAACGCCTTTTTTCTGCAGACGGCAGAATCGCATTTATAGCAAATCTCGTTCTCCAGAGGTTTATCCTGGAAGAATGCCTGAATATTATTGAGAGTTGTGGTTGCAATGGTATCTAAAGCTTCGCGGGTAAAAAATCCCTGATGGCTTGTAACAAGCACGTTGGGAAAGGAAAGTAAGCGAGCCAAGGTGTCGTCCGAAATGGGTGTAGTAGAATGATCTTCAAAAAAATATTCCGATTCTTCCTCATACACATCCAAACCTGCTCCTCCGATCTTTGCGGTCTTCAACCCTTCGATTAATGCCTTTGTATCGATCAGTTTACCCCTTCCCGTATTAATAAGGAGTACTCCGGATTTCATGGCATAAATCGCCTCTCGATTGATCATGTAGGTAGTCTGGGGGGTAAGAGGGCAGTGTAGGCTTATGATATCTGAAAGACTGTATAACTCCGGTAATTCTACATACCGGATTCCTCTGCTTTGAGCCCATTCTCTATTGGGAAAGCGGTCATGTACCAGTACGTTCATTCCAAATCCTTTTAGAATATCTGCAGTAATCCGACCAATATTTCCTGTTCCGATGATTCCCGCTGTTTTCCCGTACATGTCGAATCCCATAAGACCCTGTAACGTGAAGTTCCCGTCCCGTGTCCTGAAGTACGCCCGATGTGTTTTACGGTTTAGACTTAACATCAAGGCTACAGCATGTTCTGCCACTGCATGGGGTGAGTAGGCAGGGACCCGTACTACATGGATTCGTTGATACACACTTTTGAGGTCCACGTTGTTGTACCCAGCGCAGCGGAGAGCAATAAGCCGGATTCCCTTTGCATAGAGTGTATCTGCAACAGGGGCGGACACGGTGTCGTTGACAAATATGCAAATCCCATCGTAACCGCCCGCAAGGAGAGTGCTTTCGACGGAAAGTCGGGTTGGTATGAAAGTGAACTGAATATTGCTTGCCTTGTTGGCCTTTACAAAGCTTTCTTCATCGTAGGACTTTGCATCGAAAAAGGCTATTCGGATCGGATTCATAAAAATCTCCTTAATTATCGATAATTTTTTATTCATTAGAAATATAGTAAGAATTATGTGTGCTGTCAAGTAAGATCCATGTAATTGACGGAGCCATCGGTTCTGGTTATTGTCATACGTCATGTCTAAGCATCAGAACATTCGAATGTTACTCCTGCTGATGGGGGTAATATTCATTAGTATGCTATCCCGCCTGATATTTTCTCCCTTATTGGTATTTATCCAGGAGGACCTTTCCTTAACGGGAGAGGAGGCAGGAAGCCTCTTCCTGATGATCACCCTCGGGTTTACGCCGGGTATGCTGTTATCGGGATTTATCTCAGCTCGACTCAAGCATAGGGGAGCTATTGTTTTCTCACTTATACTCTCAGCATTCGGGATGGGGGTTGCCGCCGTTAGTGGATCCTATGGCATGATGAATGTTGGATTGTTCATTCTGGGATTTGGAACCGGAATATATCCTCCCTCTGGAATAATTTCCATCACGGAAACATTTTCTCAGGAAAAGACGGGAAAGGCCCTTGCCATACATGAACTAGGTCCTAACCTTGCCTATGTGGGAGCACCTCTACTGGTGGTAGCCCTGTTTCCATTGATAGGCTGGCGTGGAATCCTGGGTACCATTTTTCTTCTAAATATAGCTATTCTGTTCCTCTATAGAAAATACGGTCTTGGAGGAGAGGGGTATGGGAAACAGCCAAATCTACGTCGCCTGGGGGATGCAGTTCGTAATCCCCAGCTCTGGTTCTGCTTTCTATTGTACTGTATTGCCATGAGTGCAATGCAGGGGTTATATTCGATTCTGCCATACTATCTTATTACGGTAAAAAAATTAGACCCGACTACGGTGAATCTTTTAGTAGGTTTATCACGGATATCGAGTATTTTAACACTTCTCATCTCCGGATTTATGATAGACCGGTTTGGTTTTCGTCTGGTAATAATGGCAGCCTTTTCTGTATCCGGGCTCAGCACCCTCTTTATGGTCGGTGCAAAGGGATCTCTGCTGAGTTTTCTGGTTGTTCTGCAACCTGCACTGCTATCCGCTTTTTACCCTGCGATCTTGCTTGCGTTATCCCGGATCGGCCCTCAAGAATCTCAGAATGTAACTCTCTCGTTTGTACTGAGCTTTTCTGTTCTCGTTGGAACCGGTGTAATTCCTGCGGTGTTCGGTTGGTTAACCGATAGAGGAAAAATTGAATATGGTTTTCTCCTGCTAGGTGGAGCTATGCTGTTGGCAGTTGGAGCTTTACACCGGAATCGATTTTAAGATACGGTTTCCCAATTTCCTGAACGCTCCGAGCGAAACAGTGCATCTAGAACGCTCATATTGGCAACGGCGTCTTCCGGTGGCGTAGGTACGGCTGTTCCTTCTCTAAGGGCCCGGGAAAAAGCTTCAAACATGATCCGGTACTGTTCTGCAGGCCCCAGCGTTACGGTTCTTGGACCGATGCTGGTTGTGATATGTATCCGTGCAGGCACATCCCCGTACATATTATAGGGCAGTTCTACAAGGATACTGCCTCCGGTTCCTACAATATCGACCCGCTGGATAGGGAAGGCCTGAGTACTCAGAGTCAAAAGTGCACGGCAGCCCCCAAAATCCAGGAGCGCAGAAGATAGGGTATCCGTTTTAAATTCCGGGTCCCGTTTCACGAGAGAAATTACACGATCAGGTTCTCGGCCCAGAATAAATCGACAGGTGTTCACCCCATAACATCCGATGTCCATCAAGGCTCCTCCCCCGGCTTCCAGCATGTTTCGAATGTTTTTTGGGTCTTTATTCATGTAGGTGAAAGAGATATGGATAAACTGTACCTCCCCGATCTCTCCAGCGCGGATCAGTTCGAGAGTATGTACCCATTGGGGATGGAAACGGTACATGAACGCCTCCATTAAACGGACTTTTTTCTGTTCAGCATACTGGACAGCCTTCTCCGCCTCTTTTGCGTTGAGGGCCAGGGGCTTTTCGCAGAGAACATGCTTTCCTGCGTCGGCAGCCTTGCAGATCCATTCAACATGGAGATGGTTTGGGAGAGGAATGTACACAGCTTCAATTGCAGGATCCTTGAGGAGCGATTCGTAGGAAGGATAGCTCCGGTTAATTCCCAGTTCCTCGGCTGCCTGTTTTGCTTTGCTCGGGTCCCGGGAAGCGATTCCAACAATCTCCACCGCCGGAGATTTTTTTATTTGAGGATGGACCCGAAGGGTATAGTGCTTTGCAACAGATAGGATTCCCCAGCGTACCGGTTCCATTGAATTCCTCCTTCATATAAAATCTAATTAAGTATATACCCTTTTCATCGATAAAGGATAGGCGAATGATTAAGCGTTCAGAAATCGTACCTGCCCAAAAGAGGGCAGCAGACATGATTCGAAAAGCCGGGATTGTAATCCGGGATACCGAGGTGGAAAGTATCGCAGTAGCGGATTTTGGGCTTTCGAATCTTTCCCGGTTCGGTGCACAAATTCTCACCTGGGTCGAAACCGCCCGGTATGGGGTAAAGGTTATTGTTTTATTTCCCCATCAAATTTTACC
>JAGODW010000139.1 GCA_017998025.1 Spirochaetales bacterium | reverse complement strand
GGATACTTACCGCTAGAAGTTCTCCGATTTCCTTCTTTCGTATTGCCTCTCGAACTCTTTCCAGACAAGCGTTGAACCTCCGATGATGGGCAATCAGCAGCCGAACATGGTTCTTCTTTGCCGTTTCGATAATAAGATCGGCCGTCGGTAAATCATCTGAGATAGGCTTTTCCAGTAAAATATGCAAACCCTTTTCTGCACAGTCCTTGCTTACTGAATAATGAAGCTTATTAGGTACAGCTACAACAACGCCATCCAGCTTTTCACGTTCCAGCATCGTACGATAATCCGGATAGAAAGGGACCTCCCATTCTTCCGCGAGCTTCCCAAGAGCCGGGTTCGTATCGGAAGCCGCTACGAACTCCAGCTCTTTAAGTGCTGAAAGTACCCGACCATGGACACTCCCTATCATGCCCAGGCCGATAAGACCGATTCCAGGCCTATCCATAATGAATTAGCCCTCCTCAAAGTTCAAACAATACTTTTACCGTTTCTCCGCCGTAAAACGTCTTCATCGCTTCGTCGATTGCATCCAACGGAAACCTGCGAGTTACCAGTTTTGACGGAGCAACCTTTTTTGTCTCCAGCCAATTCAACGCAGTCATATAATGGCTCGAAAGCAGAGCGACATCCCCAAACAGGGTAATTCCCTTCCGGATAAGCGCCAGGGGTTTCATTTTGGCTTCAGGATACAATCCAAACACGGAGATCCTGGCCTTGGGGGCTGCAAAGTCGAGTAACGTGTCCCATACCACAGGATGACTCGCAGTTTCTATCACAATATCGGCTCCATTGCCTCCGGTTGCCTCGAGAACTGCCTTTACTACATCTTCCTTGTCCGCATAGACACAACGATCCGCTCCCAGAGACTCTGCAATTTCAAACCTCTTCCTGTCCTTTTCAATTCCCACCAGAATCACTTTTCCAGCTCCCCCGGCTTTTAAAGCTTGCAGGTGCAACAATCCAACGGAGCCAGGGCCGATGATCACAGCCGATTCCCCTACCATGGGTTTTAAATGATCTAAAGAACGGGCAACCAATCCCAGCGGTTCCAGAATAGCAGCATCGGCAAAACTCACGTGATCGGAGAGCTTGTGTACCAGATATGCAGGAATGGAAATGTACTCGGCAAAGGTTCCGTCTCTCGTAATTCCTATATGGTTCCATTGGGGGCAGAGATTTTTGAATCCCTTTTTGCACATGATGCAGGTCCCACATCCATATAGGGCTTCGAATCCAACACGCATCCCTGGTTTAATTCCCTCCACCTCGTTTCCCATATCGGCTATAATTCCTGCCCCTTCATGCCCCAGAATAACAGGAATCGGAACCGGTTTTTTCCCCTTGTATTCCCCTTTCATAATTGAGACATCCGAATAGCACAACCCCGTAGCCTTTACCTGTACCAGAACATCCTGAGGCCCCATCTTCGGTATGGGCATGTCCATTACTTTTACCGCATTCGGTTTGTCTTCGTACTTAACAACGGCTTTCATGTTACTTCCTCCGGCGTTTTTATCTAACTGGGCCAGGCTACGGTATAGATATGTTTTCCACCCTTCGATGGCCCTTTTAACAGCTTCTCTACTTCTTCCGGGTCTCGCTGCGTCATATACTGGGTATCAGGCAATTTTCCGGGAGGGAACTTCTCCAGGATATCATTGTGGAGTTTCACGAGGTAATCACAGTATTTCTCAATAGCGGCGTAAGCTTTTTCCGCTTTTGCAAGGGAAGGCTTTCCCAGTACCCCCTCTGGATAGACAATACACTCGATACCTGTACCGCCGATATGGCTCTGTCCAGGAATCGGATAGTTGTAAATATCTCCCCCTTTATCTATATGTCCTTCCGGGAGGAATCCCCAGGTTTTACTGTCCTTCACATGCTCCATTTGAACGAACTCAGGGAAAAGAGCCAGACAGATCGAGTTTTCCGCCTCATCTCCATGCCGGAAAGGTGTTTCAAAGGGCCCTCCATGCGCCTTATCGTACAGAGCCTCTCCCATGATCTTCATCACATCTAGGAAAATAATAACAGCCGGAACTTGATACTTTTTCCCCCATTCCTGGATGGCAGAAGGAACAATGTATTCCTGGCCGTGGCTGCTCATAATAATCTGTTTCCTGAAGCCGGTATTCCAGAAGCCGGAGATAATAGACCGTACATAGGCCGAGTTTACATCATCAGGAATAATAACCGTCCCTTCCTGCCCTAAATGAGCGAATGGATGGGAAGCATACCAGATAGGTTCTGCTACTGTGCATCCGGTTTTTTGCGCAACCATCTCGCACATCCGAGTTACGATGAAGGTATCCTCTCCATAGGGCTGGCCGTCCCCATGGTTTTCCGTAGAGCCCATAGGGATCAGGATAATATCGTTGACCTTCAGCCGCTCTTCAACATCATGCTTCGTCATAGTCTGATAGTAGATCTTTGATGGTTTTTCCATATGCCCTCCCTCAGGAGGGAATTTCCACTTACCCATACAATGCTCCTTCTTATTCTAATATTTTTATTTCCGATGACTCTTTAATTGGGGAGAATACACCCAGACGAACTTGAGTTTCGTTTTTCCTGTGTTCAGGATCTTGTGTTTTCCTCCGGGCGGATTGTAAATACAGATGCCAGGTCGTATATCAATTTCCTGATCCTCTGTTACGAACTTTCCCTCCCCTTCCAGGAACAGCATGACCTCTTCCTCCGACTCATGCATATGTTCAGGAACCATTGAACCAGGCTCTGTTTCGTTTATTCCCAGAGCAAGATTCTTTGCCCCAACTGTCTTTTCAGAGATCAGGATCCACGATGTTCTCGGAGGATCCCGCCGTTCTCCTTCTACATTCCGTATGTCTACTACTTTCAATCCTGCCATCAACTTACTCCTTCGAAAATATTTTTCATCGGATCAGAATGCCGCCGTTCACATCCAGCGCAACGCCGGTAATCCAATCTGATTTATTAGAAGCCAAAAATACCACCGCATCTGCAACGTCCTCCGGATATCCATCCTTCGGAACCGCTCTCCCTGCATTCCAGGTAGCGAACACTTCTTTTGAGTACTGCTGGGTCTGCTCTGTTAGGATCGGTCCCGGACAAATAGCATTTGCATAGATTCCGCTGGGACCCAATTCCCGGGCAAGAGTTTGTGTCAATCCGATTACCCCCGCTTTAGAAGCGGCATAATTCACACCCACCCCTGGACGTCCTGTCCTCCCTCCCAACGAAGCGATATTTACAATCTTTCCAAACTGCTGCTTTTTCATCACGGGAGTAACTGACTTACAGCAGAGGAAGGTGCCTCTTAAGTTTACCGCAATTACCTGATCAAACAGTTCAACCGTCATCTCTTCAATCGGTTTATGACGAGAAATCCCTGCATTATTCACCAGAATATCGATCCGCCCGAACTTTGCTACCGTTTGTTTTACTCCCTCTAGAACGGATGGTTCCTGCGTCACATCCACTTCCACCGGCAGTACATGCTTTCCGGTGGGATCTAACGTTTGGGCCAGCTTCTGTACTAACCCCAGATCAATATCCCATAATGCTACCCTTGCCCCTTCGTTATAGAGCGTTTTGGCAATGACGGATCCAATCCCCTTTCCCGATCCGGTAACAATCGCTACTTTCTGTTCCAGTACCATGGTTCCTAACCCTCTTCCCTTGAAATTGATATTAAAACTGATCCAGTACTACATCCTTTTCCCACATGGATACGATCTCTTCCATCGGAACATCAAACACTGCCTGGGTTGGAGGTAAGGGTTCCTCCTGCATAAATTCTGGAATTGGATAGTATTCCTCCGATACTCCTGCCCGTTTATTGAACTCCCGTTCCGTTAAAATGGTATCCAGTCCTATAGACATCACGTCACGTACCGTCATATCCCAACCGTAACGTCCTTTAAAAATATCGCAGAGCTTTTTCGAATTTCTCGTAAAGGGCGGCCGCAAGAATAGACAAAATCCACACGTGTCCAGGAGAGCCGCCCGTAACTGAAGCTTTTTAGAAACAGCCGTCTGCCCCTTCGGGCTTAACGGATCCTGTGTCTTTAAAGTTTCAAAAGCGTTTCCCGCCGTATGATCTGCCCCCATGGGGCTGGACATATAGGTTACTCCGTTTCCTTTCAATGCCCTTGGATCATAGGCAGGCATAGCCTGATTCTTCACTGCAGGAACCCTTCGAATCCCAAATAATCGTCCCGTAATGACAGCACCATGACCCAGAATTCTGCCCAGGTACGTTCCTCTGCCGATCTGACGGATAAGGTCTTTTGCTCCTTCTGCATCACCAAACTTCACAATACCCGCCTCCATGGCAACCCCGATCGCAGCGCCTGTCTCGATGGCATCCACCCCCACTTCATTGCATAGATTGTTCAGCTCAGCGATGTCATCCAGGTCCCCGATTCCACAGTTGGAACCGAGAAGTACAATATTTTCATACTGAATAGAGGCTACAAGTTTCTTTTTCCCTTCTCTATCCGGCATGATATTGCTGCATTGAATCACACACCCCGGGACGCAAGGTGTGCCTGCTTTTCCAACCCCTCCCCGTTTCAGGATCTCCTCCCGGATATGTTCTCCTGTAATGTTTTCTGCGAATTCAAACTGTCCACTGCTGAAATTTCGGGTAGGGAGCAACCCCACTGTATTGGCAAGAGCAAGGATTGCCGGTGTACCGTACATATGTCTGTTTTCTGTCTTTGGATCTGCCTGCAAATCTTCGATTATCCATTTTGCCGTTTGAAACAGAAGGTCCCGATCGTAATACGCAGGTTTATATTCGGTACCGGAATCATCGACCACAATCGCTTTAATCCCTTTAGAACCCGCAATAGCCCCCAGTCCTCCCCGGGCTGCGTATCGGATCTGTATGTCGTTGTCATCCGGCGAGGCTATACCAGCCCCATACATCATCATCTCTCCCGCGGGGCCAATACAAAAAATCCCGATGTTTTTCCCATACTTTTCTCTGAGCCATTGAATGGTCTCAGAAACCAGTTTCCCTTTTAATTCCGGAGCCGGATCCAGATACGCGCTGGATGCAGTTATTACCAGAACATCCGTGGTCGGACTGGGAGGAATATCTTCTATAAGAATAGCCTTGATCCCAAGCCTCGAGATTCTTTTTGCAGCAAACCCTCCCACGTTACACTCTTTTGCCCCCCCGGTTAGAGGGCTTTTCCCTCCTACCGACATCTGTCCCGTGGTTGTAATCGGTGTATCTGCCAGGAGTCCTGATGCAAAAATCAATTTATTGTGCCTTCCCATAGGATGA
>JAGODW010000138.1 GCA_017998025.1 Spirochaetales bacterium | reverse complement strand
CTCTCTTTCGGAAAACTTTTCTGCAGACAGTTGATGCCGATCCCCACCAGACAGACACCTTCTTTTAGTTCTGCAAGAATTCCCCCTACTTTCCGTTCTCCTAAAAACACATCATTCGGCCATTTTATAGTGGGATTTAATCCGAACTCTTGTTCGATCATCCGGGCCACCGCAAGACCTGCTTTTAAGGGTATGGGTTCGATAGGCTGGGGCAGGTCGGAAGTGCGAAGAATCAAGGTGCAGAGGAGGCTTTCATCAGGGGGAGATTCCCATTTCCGCTCGGGAAATCTTCCCCGTCCGGTGGTCTGGTATCCCGCTACAACGAGGGTGCCTGTAGGGAATCCCTGGCCAGCCAGGTTCCGGGCATCGATCATGGTGGATTCGGTTTCCGGTTTGTAGAATACAGGAGCATTTTTAAACGGTGTAGAGAGTTTTAGTTCCAACATGAGCCGCATAGTATAGGGGAACCCTTGATTTTTCAATCACAAATCTCCATAGTTTTCCCATGGATTTGAATCCTTTCCGTGCCGGACTCCCTGTAAGCAGGGATGCCCAATCGTTCGTTCTATTCATCTTTGGAGTAACGGGAGATCTTACCCGGAAGAAGCTGATGCCTGCCCTTTTCTCTCTCTATGCAAAAGGGCATATCAACCGATTTAAAATTGTAGGGTTTGCCCGTCGGCCCTGGACTCAGGAGGTCTTTCAGCAAGAGGTTCGTTCGATGCTTGATAAACCTGAGCTGGCTGCCTATGGGAAAGAAACGGTCGAAACGTTCCTAAAAACCCTCGATTATATCTCATCTCCCTTTGAAGAACCTGTGGGATACAGAAAAATCGATCCTGTCTGCTCCGGGTTTGCTCATCGGATTTATTATCTGTCCACACCCCCCGATGCGTACGAGGAGATCATTGGAAACTTAGGGGCTCAGGGACTGGCGGAGGAGAGGGAAGGACATACCCGGATTGTGGTGGAAAAACCTTTTGGCCGCGACCTGGCCAGTGCTCAAAAACTGAACAATCATCTGTCCCGGTACTTTCGGGAAGATCAGATCTATCGGATCGACCACTACCTGGGGAAGGAGACGGTTCAAAATATTATTCTACTTCGATTTGGAAATGGGATTTTTGAACCGGTATGGAATCATCGGTACATTCATGATATCCAGATCACTGTGGCGGAAAAGATCGGTGTGGAAGGGAGGGGGAACTACTACGAAAGTGCCGGAGCGCTTCGAGATATGGTGCAGAATCACCTATTCCAATTACTCTGCCTTACCACGATGGAACCGCCCAACGATCTACAGTCAGATACCATTCGAACAGAAAAGGTAAAAATCTTGAAATCTCTCCGCCCCATACTCCCTGCAGAAACGGCTTCCTATACGGTTCGCGGACAGTATGGGGCAGGGTATATCGATGGAAAACCCACTCCCGCGTATCGGGAAGAACCGGGAGTTTCCCCCGATTCCCGAACCGAGACCTTCGTTGCCCTTAAATTACATTTGGACACCTGGCGATGGTCGGGGGTACCGATCTATCTGCGCACCGGGAAACGTCTGGCACGGCGGTTCAGTGAAATTGCTGTCCATTTCAAAGAACCTCCCCTTGAACTGTTCCCTCGAACCGGAGCGTACCGGGGAAGGAACGCCCTTATTATCCGGATCCAGCCGGATGAAGGGGTTTCGCTGCTGATGAACGCAAAGATACCGGGGTACAACGTTAGTATGCGGCCGGTGAGCATGAACTTTGCTTACGGTTCTGCGTTTGGGGATACGCCGCCTGAAGCGTATGAAAGGCTCCTCCTGGATGCCCTGGTAGGAGACTCAACCCTCTATACTCGTCGGGATGAAATTGAGGCCTCCTGGGCTTTTATTACCCGGATTTTGACTGGATGGGAAGAGGATCCTTCTCCTCTTCCTCAGTACATTCCCGGAAGCTCTGGACCGGAAGAGGCGAAAAAGTTGCTGGAACCCGCTACCCGATGGAGGAAACTATGAAGGCGATTTTCGATCCGGATAAGATTGAGCGGGAGTTATCCCTTCTGGAACGGGAGCTTTCCCTTACCGAAACCCGTACTGTGCTTTTTAATCTGGTGATTTTTACCCATCGGGGAGAGGAGGAAAAGGTGGAAGAGCAGCTCCTGGCTCCCCTTTTGGGAAAACGGGCTGCCCGAATTATCCAGATCACCCTGGGCTGTCCAGGGGAGACTTCGGTTTCTGTTTCAGCCCGCTGTGCACCGGACAGGGAAAATAAAGGGGTCTGTTTTCAGGAGATCTTAATCGAGGATGGGCAGGATGGAGCGGGGACAGCACCTGGGTCCTGGTCTGCGTTTCTGATCCGTGATATCCCTGTGTATGTAGTATGGCGAACAGATCTGCGAATATCCGGGAATCAACCTGGCCCCCTGGCTTTTGCCCGGGAACAGGCGGATAAGTTCTTTTTGGACGGAGAATACCTTCTTACAAACTGCCATCTTTCGCTGGAGGAGTTCAGACAGGGGGTCCTGAGAGAGTTCATCCAGCACTCCGTACAGGTAACGGATTTTTCCTGGGAGCGTATGAGACCTCTCCGAATCTTCACTGCCCAGGTGTTTGATCAGCCCAACCTTATGGATATGATTCCCCGTATAGAATCCCTGACGGTGGAAGGTCCTTCTGAGTTGAGCCGGTGGCTGTACGCTTCCTGGTTTATCACCATACTTGGAGAAGAGGGAAAACGGGTAGAAGTTCATTCTATGGAGGGAAAAATGTATCGGATTCGTATTCAGTTCCGGGATTCTCCCTCTATCCTCGTCCTGGAGCACCAACCAGGAGATATAGGGGTAGCGGTATGCGGCAAGGAAGAAGTACTGGTAAAACCGTTAAAGTTCCCTACGGATGGAGAGATCCTTCTGGAGCAGGTGGATGTTCCGATTTCTGACCCTCTCTATGCAAAGGCGCTTCTCGGATATCAACGCATTACTTAGGGGGAGGATTAGGATGGTAAGGTTCCATCCTGATTTTTGAAGTAGCCCGATCTAAAAGAAACACGACTCCCGAACCTTCCTGTTCTACTAAAAAAGAAGCCCCACCCATGAACACCATCACACCCGGATACACTTTCCCATAAATGGTAAGGGTGGTATCTTCCGGGGAATAGAGGGTGGCGAGAAGGGAAGAAACCACATTTTGGAGATTTTCGATTGTTTGTTTTAGTTGAGCATGTAGTTCGATCAGTTTTTCCGTAGGTTTGTATCGCACATCTTTTTCTACTTCCTGAAGAACCTGGGTAGCTGTGTTCTGCTTTTCCTGGGCGTACTGAAGACGACGTTCCACCACAAAGTTGATGCCGCCGTACAGGGCTGTAGGTGTTTGAGCCTGGTTCCCTGCGCTACCGCAGCGTATATTTTTAAAAGAGCGACAGGAGCCTCCTACGATTCGGCCTTTCTCTCCCAGGTCTATGTCCCCGAGTGCCGCGGTCTTGCAATGGAACAGTCCTCCCAACACAGTGATGTTTCCGAGCGATTCTACGGTGCAGTTTTCGATAAACTTTGCAGTAATAGAACCTGCAGCCCGTACAATTCCCTTTCCCCTTCCAATAATCCCTTGTTTGGAAATGAAGTCTTTCTTACAGAATATTTCAGAAGCATCCACCGTGTTCATACAGGTGATAGAACCTGTTGCAGAGATATTGAATCCATCGTGGATTTCACCGTGGATAATTACATCTCCCGGGAACTCTACATGCCCTACCGAGTAGTCAACATCCCCCTTGATCTCTAAAACCTCTTCGACCCCGAATGTATCCCCCTCCAGTACAAACAGCCCATCGCAATTTGCATAGAGGATTCCATTCTCCTCCCGAATGTTTTTACCTGGTTTCAAAAGGGGGATAGATTTCTTCGTGGGGGGGATGGTTCTTCCATAGATGGAAAGCCCCTCTTTCCCTTCCTTTTCCGGAATGATTTTCCCCAGTGGTTCATTTTTCTGAACCGTTATATAGGAACGGATTTGTTTGTAATCTGCCCTCCCCCCTTTGTCCAGTTCATCGGCAGTTTTACGGTGCAAGAGGCGGCTTTTTAGGGAAACATGCTCTGGAACAGCCTCTACTGGCGGAGAGCCCTGAGCAATGAGTACATCCTTCAGGACCCTTCCCTCCGTATTACAGGATAAAACTGTTTCCGCCATAGTATCCCAGAGAATTCCAGAGGTAACTTCAGCTGCTTGAAGGAGGGTTTCAAGATACTCTACGGTTAAGAGTTGACCTCCTTCCAGGGCCGGATAGAAGGTGGCTCGAAGCGTCATCCCATCTTCAGAGGGGAACAATTCTACATAACCATCACGTTTCATAGAGACCCTGTATCTTATATCGGAACTCGATTCATTACAATGAAGAACCGGCTTGCAAAAGAGGAAAATATTGTGTAAGTTTATACGGATACACGGCATATTTATTCAAACGGATGTTCCCATGAAAGAGCGTCATATTCGTTTAAAGGCAGTTAAGCGCATTATTCGCAGTAATAAGATCGCCAGTCAGGAGGCGCTCCTGGGGTATCTCCAGGAGGAAGGATTTACCGTTACCCAGGCTACCCTCTCACGGGACTTGAAGCTTCTAAAAGTTGGAAAAGTTTCCCAGGGGGAGAGCGGTTACTACTATGCATTACCCGGAGAAGAAGAACGGAAGGAATCTGAAAAGGGATATATTCAAGATTTCCAACGAGGGTATGTTTCAATCGAATTCAGCGGAAATATTGGAGTTGTACGAACGCTAACCGGCCATGCAAACAGTGTGGCTCTTGCGCTGGACAATATGAATATGGAAGAGATTCTGGGGACAATAGCAGGGGATGATACGGTGATGCTGGTTCTCAGGGAGGGTGTCACGGTAGAAGAGTTTCTGAGAAAATTCCGGGAAAAGGTCCCGGATCTTGAAGAATAGAATAGTTCTGGAGGAATAGGTTGAAAGTTGCTGTATTAGGTACAACAGGATATACAGGTATGCTTCTCGTGCGGCTTTTAGCCCAACATGAGGCGGTAAGTCAGATACTCCCCGGTTCTTCCTCTCAGGGAGGAACGCCTATTTTAGAAATGGACGGAGGCCTTGCTCCTGGGATTCTTGAAAAAACAGGGCCGGAAGGTAAGCTTCTTTCCGTAGAAGAGGTTGCGGCGGCCAAACCGGATGTGGTATTTTCCGCTCTCCCTCATGTAACTTCCGCTTCTATACTAAAGCCTTTCTTTGGTTCTTCTCTCATCATCGATCTATCGGCAGACTTCCGATTTCCTGATCCGATCCTTTTTAAGGAAGTGTA
>JAGODW010000136.1 GCA_017998025.1 Spirochaetales bacterium | reverse complement strand
ACCCGGGAAAACTCCCCTACCAGGAGGGAGACGTGTTCGGAATTCAGCAAACTCTCTGGCCCGATCACTGTGTACAGGGTAGCCGGGGAGCTGAGTTCCATCCCAGCCTCGATATCCGGCCTATCCGCTGTATTCTTCATAAAGGAACGAATCCCCGGATAGACTCTTACTCTGCATTTTTTGAAAACGACCGAAAAACATCCACAGGATTGGAGCCCCTCCTGAAAGGATTAGGCTTTAAAACTCTTTTCTTCTGCGGGATTGCCACAGATGTCTGTGTGTATTTCTCTGCCCTCGATGCTCTGCGGTTAGGATTTGAGGTATTTTTTGTCGAGGACGCCTGCAAAGGGGTAAACCTGCCAGAGGGTTCTGTTCAGCGGGTTGTCCAGGACATGGAGCGAGCCGGAGCCATCCGGATTAAAGCAGGAGATCTGAGACTCTGAATTATGGCTTTGCATTGATTGCTATCGCCTTTCTTATTCTTAATAAATATGAGGGGAAATCTATGAATAAGTTATCTGCTTTATTTACGGACCTCTATGAATTAACCATGGCACAGGGGTACTTCAAATATGAGATGAACAATCATGGGGTATTTGATATGTTTTTCCGCCGACAACCTTTTGGGGGCGGATTCTCTGTTTTCGCTGGTCTGGAAGATTTGCTTGAATTCCTTATGAATTTCCGATTCACTCCCGAGGATCTGGAGTATCTAGAAGGATTAGGATACTTTGAACAGCCTTTTCTCGATTATCTCAAATCATTCCATTTTACCGGAGATGTATATGCGGTTCCGGAGGGGACGCTTGTGTTCCCCATGGAACCGCTGGTACGGATTCATGGCACTCTCATCGAAACACAAATTATAGAAAGCATACTTCTAAATATCCTTAATTTCGAAACCCTCATCGCCACTAAGAGTGCCCGTATCTACCTGGCATCGAACAAGGGAACCATTTTAGAGTTTGGATTACGAAGGGCTCAAGGTCCTGATGGAGCAATGTCTGCCAGCAGAGCGGCTTATATCGGAGGTGCCTCCGCAACTTCAAACACACTGGCTGGAAGGGTATATGGAATCCCTGTAGCTGGAACCATGGCACACTCCTGGATTCTCGCTTTTGATTCAGAAGAACAAGCTTTCCATCGGTATGCAGAGCTGTATCCGAATAATACGATTCTTTTAATCGACACGTTTAACACCCTCCGATCAGGAATCAAGAATGCCATTAAAATCGGACTAAAGCTGAAAGCCCTGGGGAAATCCTTCGGGGTACGGCTCGATAGCGGAGACATTCAATACTTAAGTAACGAAGTCCGCGCTGCTCTGGATCGTGCCGGGCTTACAGATGCCAAAATTGCCGTATCCAATGAACTGGAAGAAGAGATAATCTATCATCTGGTTTCTTCTAAATGTCCTATTGATATCTGGGGAGTAGGAACTCATCTGGTAACGGGAGGAGGAGATCCGGCCTTTACCGGGGTGTACAAACTCTGTGCCCGGGAAAAAGACGGTACGTACATTCCTACAATGAAAGTTTCCGATAACCCGGAAAAATCAACCAACCCGGGAATTAAACAGGTGTACCGTTTTCACGATGCCGCGGGTCATCCTCTTGCAGACTTAATTACCTTTGCCGATTCTCCCGTGCCTTCGGAAGGCCCCATTACGTTTCACCATCCGTATATGGACTACAGACGATTCACCCTCTGTCCGGAAGGACCGGTTGTACCTCTGCTGGAAAAAAAGATGGAAAATGGAATATTAATGAATCCCCATCCTTCCCTTAAGGAAAACCAGCAGCGGGCATTACAATCGCTCGATACCATTGATCCGACCTTTACGCGGATATTAAACCCCCACGTGTATAAGGTCTCTATCTCAGAAGAGGTGAAACAACTGAAAGATTCTATCATCACCCGAATGTTGATTGGATAAGCAAAGGGATTTCACTTAAAACAAAGAAAGTCCGAAATTCAACAGGATCGATTTTATCTTCTCCGCAAGAATCGTGTAGGAAAAGTACCGCGCTCCGAGTTCAAAATTATGCTCCACCGATTGGGTACGAAACTCCTCATCCAGGATGAATTTCCAGGTATTTTTAACCGTCTCATCCGTAATGTAGGTATCCATTATTACTACTTTAAACCCTACGGGTTCAATATCTGTCTGGAAAATTGAATAGCGGTTCACCAGTAACGGTTTCTTAAAGTAGATTGCCTCGAGGAATGCATTCCCGAATCCTTCATAGGTAGAAGGATAGGTTACAAAGTCAGCATGGGGATACACGTCGAAAAGGCTGTATATTTTTCTCCCCTCCTCATCCCGTTGCCGGTACTCCCCGATGCGGTCTGGCCGAATGATAAGATCGACTCCTAATAAATGGGCATAATCTATAATTCGATCGTAATAGGCAGTCCCTTCGTCCCGCGCCTGATGGGAAATTACCAGCTTTACTCCTTCCTTTCCTGAAGGGAGGTTTTTTTTCATCCTGTGAACAAGTTCAATCGCTGATTCGATCCCTTTGCGGGCTACTATGCGGGTGGGCTGCAGAACAAAGACATCCTTCGGGCCGATTCCTAATGCTTCCCGCAAATCAGAGTTATACTCGTCAATTCCGGGAGGAGGAACCGAATAATCGAAGACGTTAGGAACAATAATAGAAGAGATGCCCCGACGGTAACTTAGATTCCGCCTTGCCTCTGTGTTTATGGTAACATGCATGATGGGAGGCAAGTCCGGAGGAAATGCCATAGTAATATAATCATTCACAGCACTCACGGAGAATCTCTGCCGTTCCCACACAAAATCATGATGATGCGCAATGGCAGGAATCCCGGTTTCTGCAATTACCTCTGTTATGGCCAATCCAAAAGGAATATTTATAGGGATAGTAACTGCATTCTCTATCACCAGGAGGTCGATCTCCCATCGTCGAATAAACTCGTACAGGGCCTCTTTTAGAATCTTCCGTTTTGCCTGGATCTTTCCTGTCAACTCTTCTCCCCGTGCAGTTTTCCCAAAACATCCATCCTGAATCTCAAGAATTTCCGGATGGTTAAAAAACGCCTCAGGAATAACCATAGACCTCTCCGGATACCAGTCTGAAAGACCTGAAAAAAAGTAGGTCTCAAATCCCAGGCTCTCAAACACGTGTACCCATTTACGCGTTTCAAGCGATACGCCATCAATCCCCTGAAACCGGGTCGAAATAAATCCCACCTGTTCGATCTTGCTTATAGTTTTAATCACATACATAATCTTTTAATTCTTCAAATCCTTCCAGGAGATAATCAGGGAACAAACCCTTACAGCGGGGATCTTCCGGATGAAGTCGTAAAGAACGGGCATCTCCGGCAAACAAAGCTGTTTTGAATCCCACCTGTGCCGGAGCCCAAACATCGTTTAACAGATCATTTCCTATGTATAAACAATTTTCAGCTTTAAAGCCATACTTCAACAGAACCTCAGCAGCGAATCGAAACAGCTGCAGGGAAGGTTTCGCTTCTCCTGCTTGAAAGGAAAAGACACAAAGATCTTCCCGGAATCCCATTTCTTCCAGAGAAACGCTGAAGAAGGCTTCAAAGTAGCAGGGTGTAAAAAATTGGGCATTGGAAACTAAACCGAGGATGATTCCCCTTTTCTGGAGCAAACCAAACAGTTCCTTTGCTCCGGGCATGGGATATACAGGATTCACTGATAGCTCGAACCTCAAGGCAAACTCTCTTGCTGCTTCGAGATCGAGGTTCTGGAGTTCCGCCCAGATTTCCTCAACCCGTACTTCCGGAACCTCAACAGTCTTGCCCTGTTTTTTATGTCTATCCCGTACGGCCGAAGCAAAACGCTCCTGTAACAGGGAGAGTTCTCCCCTCGGGAATAGTGCACAACGTCCCTCTCGATACTGCTCGAATACGCCGATGTCTCCAGAACCGGATTGGAATAGCGTGCCGTAGATATCAAATAAGATGACTGGGTATTGTAGAAAAGAACCGTTCAGACGGGGGACGCGGGATCGAAATGGCTCAAGAACTTCTTCAGAAACAGGTACCGGGACAAGAGGATAGGAATAGGTTCGAATCATATCTACATATTTTTTATCTTCAGAACAGATCACATACCCCCCAGGTAAAATGCTTTAGGATTTAAAAAGGAACGTAGAAGACGTTTCTTATGTATCTTCTGTTTCACAGGGACAGTAAGAACCTGTTGATAGATGGAAAGGAGCTGGTCGCGGTACTTTTCTTTCGAATACATGCGGAGTACTGTTTCTCGATTTTTTTCAATCTTTTCTGGATCCGGGTCCGGAGAGGCAAGATTTTCTAGATAGGGATTGAGTTCTAATAGTAGTTTCTTTACGGAAGAATCTTCTTTACATCGGTGGATCATACCTTGAGCAATAAAAGGATGTAAATAAGGAAAGTCGATACATTCGCCTTCTATCAACGTGTTCCAGGCATTCTCCAGTTCCTCATCCTCCAGGGCAAGTTTGTACCTTCCGTAGGTCTCTCGTACTACGGTTTCCCATTGTCCCCGTACATCCGCCAGGGGCAGTACATCCAGGGGGATACGGAGTTGTTCATACAAATCGGATAAATCAACTCCCCTTCTCTCAAAATCTTCCGCCAGATAGGGTATTTTCCTTCCGAAAAGAGCCTTCTCTGCGGTCCAGGGCTCTAAAAAAGCAAATCCAAATCCCTCCCGGATACTGGTAGTAATCATAAAGCAAGACCGATCTACCAGCGTCTCTAACTGATACTTCATCCCTAGTTCGAATTCCACCGGAAAATTATGCTTAAGTACAAAAGATTTCCAATTTTCATACGAGGGATAATCTCCCGGACTGGTGGGAGGAAGAGTAATTCCTATTCGATAGGGAGGAGATAAAAAACAGGACAATAGTATGGTTTCTCCCACGTTCTTCCGCCGGATAGCCCGTACCGCATACAGAACCAGATCTCTGTTTTTTCCTCCTTTTTCAGAAGAAACCTGGGGGAGCGGTTCTACACAATTTGGTAAACTATGAAGGCCTATCGGTTTTAACCCCGCCTGAAGAAACAGTTGAAAATCCCGGGAATTGATCACCCCATAGTGGCAGTTCTCCGGGTATTCCTCATGAAAGTAGTAGGATTCAGGTCTGAGGTCTTCAGCAGTATCATGGATCTGTAAAAATAGGGTAACCCCCTTTTTTTGCAGGATTTTAAGAATTTTCAGAAAGTCCCGGTTTTTCCTTAGCAGCGGATTATGTACATGGAGTATATCACAGCCCGACGGCCAGCGGGACTCTATAGCCCGCAGTATTTCCTCGGCAATTTCCTCAGGAGGGATCTCCGGCCGCATCCCATCATATCC
>JAGODW010000137.1 GCA_017998025.1 Spirochaetales bacterium | reverse complement strand
TAAGGAAGCCTGCCCATTCCCCAGCAAAAAAGCCATCAAGAGTCCTGCGAAAATAGAAGCCGTTTGGTTGATTATCTGGATCTTTGATAAGTAATCTCCCCGATCTTTCCCTTCGGAGAGGTCCCCCAGGATAGGGCTATTACTTACCATTCCGATTCCTCTCATTGCCTGGAAACCCAGTGCACCGAGTAAAGCCAGAGCAAGCCCCAGGTTCCTTTTCCCTTGAAGTACAAAAAACGGAGAAAAAAGCATGGGAACCACTGCCAGACACCGAGCTGTCCATGAGTAGGCAAATAGTTTCTCTACCCCTATCCGCTGAACCAGGATCCTGCCGGGAAGCAAAAAGAAAAACGAAATATACATAAAAGAAGAAACGATCCCAATTAAAGTGCCCCCGGCTCCCAGGCGGAGAAGATACAGAGAAATAATATTTCCGCTCAAGAGAAGGTAGGAAAACGTATTAAAGATAGAAAATATATTGTAGTTCTTTCGGGCTCGAAGACGTTCACCCTGGGAAATTTCAAAAGAATCAACGGAAGATCTGCTCTGGTTCATCCTTTTATCAATATAAACGCGTATTCCGCTTCAATGCAGATGATAAGATTCCCCTGATTAGTTCCCCATAGGTAAGACCCTGGAGTGAAGCAAGAATAGGAAGATCTGAATGGATAGGATGAAGCCCCGGCAAGGGATTCACCTCCAGGAACTGTGGTTCTCCCTCATCGTCTTCCCGCACGTCCACTCTGCCTCCATCCCGGCAACCGAGGACGCGGTACGAGGAAAGGGCCAGGCGGTACACCTTTTCCTGGATAGGCCCTGCTATTGGAACGTAGGAAATCCGGGTTTCATACTGCGCCTTGTTGCTATAAGAATAAATATTCCCTTCCGCCGTTTTACCATAGAGAATTTCCATCCCGCCGATCACTCGAGCCTCTGGACCTGTACCCAGAATTCCCACGGTAAATTCTCGTCCTGGTAAATATTCTTCCACCAGCACCGGCTGTTTAAACCGTTTTAGGAGTTCCGTTACTATGGCCTGGAGAGATTCCGGATTCTCAATCCGGGAAAGAGTTGATACACCCTTTCCCGTGCCTTCAGCAACAGGCTTGGCAAAGACCGGATAGGATAGGGAAACTGAGCCTAAATCCGCTTCACTCTCAATCACTCTGAAATCTGGAGTGGGTATCCCCGCATCTCTCACAACATGTTTCGTCATCCCCTTATGAAGACACAATCCTAACACCATGGGATCGGAAAAAGTATAGGGAATAGAGAATGCTTCTAATAGACAGGGGATTTCGGACTCCCTACCCGGGCCCCGTACTCCCTCTGCGATATTGAAAACCATGTCCCACCGGTCTCCTCGAAGCAGCCGATGCATCAAGGCACGCAGATTCCCAATACGATCCACCGTATGCCCAGCGGCTGCAAGGGAGTTGTCCAGGGCATCAATCGTTTCCCTCGAGTCAAACTCCGCCGCCTCCTCCAAAGAGAAGCCGGCGGCGATATAGTCATCCTTTAAGTCGTAGGTAAGTCCAATTGTCAGCATCGGATCAACGATCCATTTAAAGCTCCCGGGTCCGGATATCGGTACGTGTTCCCTTCAAAGTTTTTAAGCAGTAAATCACCGTTGTCGTACCCTAAGACATACTCGGGAAGCAAGGGGATCTTCCCTCCTCCTCCGGGCGCATCAATTACATACGTAGGAACCGCATACCCCGTGGTAAAGCCCCGTAGCCCCTGTATGATTTCCAGCCCTTTTTTAACCGAAGTTCTAAAATGGCCTGAACCTGGGATGGGATCACACTGGTACAAATAGTAGGGTCTAACCCGGATGGTAAGGAGTCCATGAAAGAGTTTACGAAGTACTTCTACAGAATCATTAATTCCAGCCAATAGAACCGTTTGACTTCCCAGAGGAATCCCCGCATCCGCCAGCCGGTTGCAGGCAACACGCATTTCCGGTGTAAGCTCATCTGGATGAGTTGCATGAATACTGATCCATAACGGTCTATACTTCCGAAGAACCCGCAATAAAGAACGCGTGACTCGCTGAGGAAGGACTGAAGGCACTTTTGTACCAATTCGGATAAATTCTACATGCGGGATAGAACTGATTCGGGATAGGAGATAATCGATGGATTCATCAGGAAGGGTTAGAGGATCCCCACCTGAGATCAGGACGTCCCGAACTTCCGGATGATTCCGTATATACTCGATCGCCAACTCCCAACGGCTCCGAATGTCCCCTGTATCCTGGTGGCCTACAGCCCGAGAACGGGTGCAGTACCTGCAGTAGGTAGAACACACGAACGTTGCCAGAAATAGAACCCGGTCTGGATACCTATGGATCAGTCCTGGAACCGGCGAATCATGATCTTCCCCCAGGGGGTCTATGCTTTCCCCTGCGGACAATACTTTTTCATAGAATACAGGAACCACTGCTTTTCTCAGAGCCTGGGTTGGATCTTTTGGATCCAGCAGACTTGCATAGTAGGGAGTGATGGATAAAGGAAGTCCCTGCTTATTCTCCTGGAATATCCTGGATTCCGCATCGGAGAGATACAATATTTTTCCCAATTCTTCAAAGGAAGTGATCCGATGAGCGAGCTGCCATCGCCAATCGTTCCACTCAGCCCGAGTAGTATCCGGGAAAAACTTTTGCCGAAATCCTTTTGCCGCCCCTTGCCATTCATGATGGGGTTTAATTACGCGCAGTTGTTTAGAGGACTGTGTGGGTGAGATAGGTATAACTGTAGATGTTGGGGATAGGAGGCCCCCCCGTACTGCCGTACAAGGCCCTGGAGGGTCCTCCGTAAGACTGGGAGGGTCCTCTTCAATAGAGATAGTTTTTTGCATCATTAGAAGTGCTCCTTCATAGAGAATTACTTATGTTGATAATAACTCTTTATTTTTTTGTCAATGACCATTCGCCTCTTCTTATGAATTTCGGAAATTTTTTAAAAAAAACACCTACAAACTTGTGCAGTACCTCGAACACCTCTTGACAATGCAAATCAAATATGCTTAAAATTGAAAGCAAATCAAAAGAAAATTAAAGGCTAATAGTCAGTTAATGCATATCATTCTGAACGATAAAGAGAAGGACATCCTCGAGCTTCTCCAGGAAAATCCGGGCCTGGGCATAAAAGAGATGGGTAAATCCCTCGGAGTTTCCACTGTTACAGTGCGATCCCTCTTAAACGGCTTATCCGAAAAAGGATATGTCCTTAGAACCTGGGGAGGAGCTTTTCCGACCTTCCACCCCACGATGCTGGAACAGATTCGAAATCGGGTAGAGGAAAAGAACCGTATAGCAAAGGCTGCAGCTTCTCTTATCCAGGATGGAGATACTGTGATGATTGAAGCTGGATCTACCACAGCGTTGATCGCCCGGCACCTTTTGGGAAAGAGGGATATTACCATTGTAACCAACAATACCCTGATCCTTCCCTATGCCCGGGCGAATCCAGCCATTCGGTTGACCCTCGTGGGAGGAGAATTCCGGCCTCAAACAGAGTCCCTCGTAGGGCCGATTGCCCTGGCAGAACTGGAACGGTTTCATGTAAAACGTGCGTTTGTTGGAACCGACGGATTTACCTGGGAAAAAGGACTTACCACCCACCTCGTAGAAGGAGCGGAAATAGTCAAACGAATGGCGGCGCAGGCTCAGGAAACGATTCTGGTAGCAGATAGTTCCAAGTACGGAAAAGTTGGATTCGTGAGAGTTTTACCTCTTCAAAAGATTCATCGGATCCTTACGGACAGAAATCTACCGGCAGAAGCGGAGAAATTGTTACAGGAAGGTGGCATAGAGGTAACTCAGGTATAGGGGACGGTTCCTACACGTTCCCCCATCCTATAGTGAAAATAAAAGGAGGAGGTATGGCGACGGAAATATTGATGCCCCGGCAAGGGCAGTCTGTAGAAAGCTGTTTAATTCTGGAATGGAAAAAGAACGAGGGAGACGATGTCCAAAAAGGGGATGTACTCTGCGAAGTAGAGACGGACAAGGCTGTTTTTACCGTTGAAGCACCCACATCAGGAGTATTGTTAAAAATACTGTATCCCCAGGGAGTAGACGTTCCTGTCCTAACCCCTATTGCATATCTAGGGCAGAAGGGAGAAGTACTGGCGTTAAAAGAAGAAAAGAAAGAAAGTATTGAGTCTGTTTCAGATAAGGTACGCATCTCCCCTCGCGCCCGGCGGCTCGCTCGGTCTGAAGGAATCGATCCGGAAGCAATACGGGGAACCGGCCCCAAAGGCCGCATCCTGGAGCGAGATGTTCGGGCCGCCTTGCAGGAACAGAAAACCGTGCACCCGAAAAAAGAACCTGTAGAAAGTCTGCGATCCATTGCAGAAGAGGCTGCTGCACTCTCGGTTTCTTCCCCGGGTACAAGATCGGATCAGGGAGAAGAAGTGATCGTTGCAGGTACCCGAAAAGTAATAGCCCAGCGAATGATGGAATCTCTCCAGTCCCATGCTCAGTTAACCCTACATACTTCTGCCGATGCACGTACGATCCTTGCTCTAAGGAAACGCTTTAAAGACTCACCGGATGGATACGGGTATAACAATATCACCATCAACGATATGGTTTTATTTGCTGTAGCACGGTCGCTGCTGCAATTCCCTGCACTGAATGCATACTGGCAGAAGGATCGTATCTATCGATTTCATGAAGTACACCTTGCGTTTGCAGTGGATACACCCAAGGGACTCCTTGTCCCGGTAATACAGAACGCTCAATCCTTATCCCTGAAAGAACTCAGCAGTGAAACCAAACGGCTTGGTCAGGCCTGCATAGAAGGGAAAATAGCACCGGAAGAATTAAAGGGAGGGACGTTCACGGTTTCGAATCTCGGAAACCTGGGAATTCATAGCTTCACCCCCATCCTGAACAGCCCGCAAGTTGCCATCCTGGGGGTCTGTTCCATACAACCGACACCTGTCCTGGAAGGAGAAGAGGTGAAATTTATCCCTAACATAGGTTTATCCTTGACGATTGATCATCAGGCGGTGGATGGAGCACCCGCTGCTCGTTTTCTACAGTATTTGACGGATGTAATCGCTCACCTGGATCTCTTCCTGGCGGGCTAAATCAGGTAAGACCGTAAAGAGTGGTCTGCAGCCTGTTAAGAAACAGAACAAAGGTTAGGAGGAACCAATGCCTAAATCGATACTGATCGATCCAAAAGATGTACGTAAAAAGGGGATACTTACCATCAACAGCATCCCTCTGAATCAATATACCCCGGACATTAAAAAAGAGCTGGAACTCTACGGTAAAGAAAAACTTCAAACGATTCTCTATCACATGATGATCGTCCGTGAGTTTGAAACCATG
>JAGODW010000135.1 GCA_017998025.1 Spirochaetales bacterium | reverse complement strand
CGAATCCCGAAAGAGAGAAGCCCTGGCGAAATTAAAGCGGTGTGGAGTTGTTCATGTTGAAATCAGGGGAAGATCCAGTACAAACATTGAGCAGCTCCAGGAAAAACGACAGTTTTTCCAAAGGGCTTTGCAGGCGATACCCCTGGAAGCAGTTGATAAAAAGAAGGTATCTCCCTCTTTGTCCTACAATGAAACGTTTGAAGTTGCAGGAAAGATTAATACCATTGCGGAACAGATTCGGTCCCTTCGGGAAGAAACTGATAAGTTGTTTAGAGAGATTGATTCGTACGAGCGGTGGGGAGATTTTGATCCGGAAACAGTACAATTATTAGCATCCCGGGGAGTGCTTCTCCGGTTGTATGAAATACGTACTACCTATCTCGATACTCTCCCCCGTACAGGGAAAATATTTACAGTTTTCAAATCCAAAGCGTACACGGGAATCGTGTGGATCGGGAGAAACGAAGAAGACTTCCCCCAGGGTCAGGAATCTATACCCTTGCCCCGAAAAGGGCTTCTGGCGATGAAAAATGAATATAACCTGAAAAAGGAACAGATAGCGAAACTGGAAGAAGAGTTGTTTTTTCTCGCTCAACACCGATTCGCTATAGAACAGGTACTTGCGGAATTGGAGGAACAGTTAGAGTTCGAACAGGTCTGTGCAGATCTGGAAACAGAAGGGATCCTCGTTTATCTATCCGGATTTGTTCCTGAGACCAGGGTGGAGAACCTGAAAAAAGCAGCTGCCGAGAACGGTTGGGCTCTGTTAGTACGGGATCCCGAGCCCGATGAGCCTGTTCCAACGTTAATTGAAAATCCCCGCTGGATTCGTATCATTCAACCGGTATTTAAACTTCTAGGTACGATTCCCGGGTATAGGGAAGTAGATATTAGTTTCTTTTTCTTGATTTTTTTTAGCCTTTTCTTTTCTATGATCATTGGAGACGCGGGGTATGGAATTATTCTCCTCTCCCTCTCCATTTATTTTTCCATTCAGGAACGGAAGCGGATGGGAATGATTTCGGATGGACTTCTCTTGCTCTTAGTGATGGGGACAGGGACAATCGTGTGGGGAACCATTACAGGAAACTGGTTTGGCTATAAAGCCATTTCAGAAATACCTCCCTTCTCCAAACTTGTAGTACCTGCGCTTAATAGCTGGGATCCCCGTTCCAGTAAGGTAGTGCAACACTTCACCTTCATAATCGGGGTTGTACATCTTACGATTGCTCGAACATGGAACTTTTTAAGAGAAATTAAAAAGGAACCCAGGATTCGAGCCTTTGCCCAGCTGGGATGGCTCTCTATGTTACTTGGATTGTATTTTCTCGTGTTAAACCTTGTATTGGATCCAATAAAATACCCTGTTCCTTCCTTTGCTGTATATGTCATTCTGGGAGGTTTTATTACTGTTCTCTTCTTAGGACAGCAGGAAGGTAACTTCATAAAAGGGATCCTAAAAGGATTGGGAAACTTCATACCGACTTTTTTAAGTAGTATCTCTGTGTTTGCAGACATCATTTCCTATATCCGGTTATTCGCTGTTGGACTGGCATCAATAAAAATAGCTGAAAGCTTTAATACGATGGCTCAAGGCATCATGACGAATCCAATAGGAATTATTGCAGGGATTGTCATTATTGTATTAGGACATGGGTTGAACATGGCGATGAGTGGACTTTCTGTGATAGTTCACGGAGTCCGATTGAATATGCTGGAGTTTTCCAACCATCTCGGTCTTGAATGGTCCGGATTCGCTTATAGGCCGTTTAGTGAACGAGAAAAAGAGAGATAAGAAACTTTATAAAAAATACTAAAGAGGAAGGAGAGTACGAATGAATATTGGTGCAATAGGTATTGGAGCCTTTCTGGCTCTTGCGGCAGCAGGCTCAGCCCTGGGTGCTGGTGCAGCTGGTATGGCAGCTATTGGGGCCTGGAAGAAGTGCTTTATTCAGAATAAGCCGGCACCCTTCCTGTTGATTGCTTTTGTAGGTGCTCCGATGACACAGACGATTTACGGATTTATTTTGATGAATGCTTTCCGGGGTGCAATCGATCGGATGGAGCCAGGTATTATTCTCGGGGCGGGACTATTTGGAGGATTTGCTATGGGTATTTCCGCCTGGTTCCAGGGAAAGGCAGGAGCATCCGCTTCTGACGCTTTCGCAGAAACAGGGAAAGGTTTCGGTAACTACATACTTGTATTAGGTTTGATTGAAACTGTAGCATTGTTTATAATGGTGTTTCTTTTGGGAATCGTGGGGTAAAAGAGGCTTTATCGCCGAGAGTCATACCTGCTAAAATGAAATACCCATGAAACCTATCGCCATCCAGGTAGGGAGCGTAACCGTGGGAGGGGACGCTCCTGTTTCTATCCAGACCATGGGGAAGCGCCCCCTGGATACCGTAGACGAAACATTGATCGCCGGGGTAAACCGACTGGCCGCTCTCGGATGTGATATTCTCCGGTTTGCGGTTCCGGATCTACATGCGGCGGATCAATTAGGCGAGCTGTCTCAACGGGTATCGATTCCTCTCGTTGCTGATATCCATTTTGATCATCGGTTAGCCCTTCGATGTCTCGACTATCCTATCGCAAAGATACGTATAAATCCTGGAAATATCGGGGCCCGATGGAAGGTGGAAGAGGTCGTACATAAGGCTCAGGATAAGGGAGTGCCCATTCGGATAGGGGTAAACCATGGTTCCCTTCCGAAGAAGTATCAGGAGTACCGGGATCCAGCCGAAGCACTTGTTCTTGCAGCCGAGGAAGAAATAGAGGTGCTGGAGAGCCTTTCCTTCCGATCCATCATCGTTTCTATGAAATCTTCCGATACTACAAGTACGGTGGAAGCGAATCGAAGGTTTTCTCAAAGACATTCGTATCCTCTTCACATTGGAATTACCGAAGCGGGGCCGTTGATACCGGGAATCGTACGAAGCACGCTGGCCCTTTCCGAACTACTCAGGGGAGGAATCGGATCTACCGTACGGATTTCTCTTTCCGACTCACCGGACTCAGAAGTACTAACAGCCCGGGAACTTCTAACCGCCCTTGGCTTACGGAAGGGAGGAATCCGGTTAATCAGTTGTCCCCGATGCGGCCGTGCTGGCTTTGATGTACAGGGTTTTTTACAGGAAATGAGCGACCGCTTGCAGACAGATTCTCGAGATCTTACGATAGCGGTGATGGGCTGTGTGGTGAATGGACCGGGAGAGTCCCGCCATGCAGATTTAGGCATAACCGGTTCTGGAGAGAAGGTCGTGATCTTCAAAAAAGGGACGATTGTGCGAACCGTACAGCCGGAGGAAGCGGTACAGGCTTTTTTAGAGGAGTTCGAAAATCTTTGAAAACGATCCGGGTGATCCTGGGAATCCTGATGTTTGTATTTTTCTCAATACCCCTATTTCCACAACAGATCGACAAAGAATCTCCCCTCTGGTATCTCTATGAAAAAGGGGTACAGGCCTTCCGCACGGGCAACCTGGGAGAGTCCCTTGCGTATTTAAAACGAATTCAGGAAGAACACGGAGAAATTCCCGAGGCTGTTTTTTTAATGGGACAGATATATGAGAAAGAGGGAGAGTTTCAATTTGCCCGTCAATACTACGAGCGTGCCCTGGAGCTACGCAAACAGTTTTATGTGCAGGAAGATGCGTATCAAGTTCAATATCGCCTTGCTTCCCTCTACCATACTCAAAAAAAGTATCGCGAATATGAAAAGACCCTGCGGGAGATTCTCTATGAACATCCGGAAAGTCATGCAGAGCGGTACGAGAAATTCAGAGATACACTAGTCAGGATAGTTACCTCTGAAGGATTTGAAGCGGTTCTTAAACTGTACCGGTTGAAGAATGATTTCGCGACCCGGGCAAATCGAGGATTAGGAATCTTCTACTGTAAAACCGGACGCTCGTACCAGGCGGTCCTTCACCTTACCCTTTCCCAGATTGCCCTGGCATCTACTCTAATTGAAGAACAGAGGTTCCTGGATCCCGCTTACCAGTTTACCTCTCTTTCTGAATTATTGGAGCGAAGTTATTCCCGGTCGTACCTGCGGACTTTTTTAGAGGAAAGTGGGGTATGGGAGGGATTTTACTATCTGGCTTCCTCTCTGTATCTTCACGGAGTTGCGGGTCAGGCGAAGATCCTATGGGAACTTACGGCAAAGTATGGAGAAGGGGAATTGAAACGGAAGAGTCGGCAACAGCTACAAAACCCGCAGCGGGAACCATTGATCGGTCTCTGATACGGTTGCTATGGATACGATCATTATTCGAGGAGCCCGGGAACATAATTTAAAAAATATAAACCTTGATCTTCCCCGAAACAAACTAATTGTAATTTCCGGTTTAAGCGGATCGGGAAAATCTTCTCTAGCCTTTGATACGATTTTTGCCGAAGGGCAGCGGCGGTATATGGAGTCTCTCTCCTCCTACGCCCGGCAGTTTTTAGGAAGACTGGAAAAACCCGATGTCGATTATATAGAAGGTCTTTCACCCGCTATTTCCATCGAACAGAAAACTACCCACCGAAACCCTCGATCCACCGTAGGTACAGTGACAGAGATCTATGATTATCTCCGCCTCCTGTTTGCCCGGATAGGAATTCCTCACTGTCCTTCCTGCGGTCGAGAGATCCGGGAGCAATCGATCGATCAGATTATCGATGCAGTAAATGCGTTGCCCAACGGAACCCGCATCATGATTCTTGCCCCTGTACTAAGGGGAAAGAAAGGGGAGCACCAGAGGATTCTGGAGGATGCGAAAAGGGCCGGGTTCCTTAGGGTACGGATCGATGGACAGATCTTTTCTCTCGAAGAACCCATTCAACTGGAAAAAACGAAACAGCACTCGATCGATATCCTTATTGACCGGATTGTTCTTGAGGAAGAAGCAAGAAAACGGATGATCGATTCGCTGGAAACAGCCCTCGACACCTCTGGAGGAACGGTTGTAATTGTAACTGTGGGGGAAGATGGAAAACCAAGGGGAGAGCAGTTCTTTTCTCAAAAAAGTAGTTGCCCCACCTGTGGTATTAGTTTGCCGGAATTACAACCCCGTCTATTTTCCTTTAATAGCCCTTTCGGTGCCTGCCCTGCCTGTTCCGGGTTAGGCAGGACCCTCGAGTTTGATCCGGATTTGATTATGCCGGACAGGAACCTGTCCTTTAACGAAGGAGGGATCGTACCGTTTAACCCCGGGGCTAACTGGCATCGAAGTAAATTTGAGTCTCTGGCAAAACATTTCAACTTTAGTCTCGACACTCCCCTGAAAGACCTACCTCCTGATATCTTGAACATTATCCTGCAGGGGACGGATGAAAAGGTGGATGTTTCCTACGTAAACC